>NZ_JAMYEH010000028.1:0-255 GCF_033790745.1 Micrococcus sp. M4NT | reverse complement strand
GTGTCTCAGTCCCAGTGTGGCCGGTCACCCTCTCAGGCCGGCTACCCGTCGTCGCCTTGGTGAGCCATTACCTCACCAACAAGCTGATAGGCCGCGAGTCCATCCATGACCGAAATTCTTTCCAACATCCACCATGCGGTAGACGTTCCTATCCAGTATTAGACCCAGTTTCCCGGGCTTATCCTAGAGTCAAGGGCAGGTTACTCACGTGTTACTCACCCGTTCGCCACTAATCCACCCAGCAAGCTGGGCTTC
>NZ_JAMYEH010000027.1:0-351 GCF_033790745.1 Micrococcus sp. M4NT | reverse complement strand
CGAGATGAGATTTCCTTGCCCCTTGAGGGTGTGAGGCCCCCAGCGAGAACACTGGGTTGATAGGCTGGATGTGGAAGCGAGGACTGAAGACTCGTGGAGCTGACCAGTACTAATAGGCCGATGACTTCTACACACATGTTCCTTCTGCTGCTTCAAGCGGGAGGGGTGATGGTGCTTGCGTCCACTGTGCGGTTGTCTGATTGCAACCGGTCCTGTCCCTTGTGGGGGGTGGGGTTGAGAATTGAAGAGTGTGTCACTGTTGTGTGACCCGATGGTTTCCCGCTGCGCCTGTTTGGGTGTGTAGGTGGGGTTAGGGTTACGGCGGTCATAGCGTGGGGGAAACGCCCGGTT
>NZ_JAMYEH010000026.1:0-370 GCF_033790745.1 Micrococcus sp. M4NT | reverse complement strand
AGTTCTCAAACAACAGGCGCTTCCAGACTCACCATCCCGCCTCGCGGAACGTTTCGCTCTGGAGCAACTTCTCCATCCTAGACCATCCGATCAGACCCTGTCAACCCCGTTTCCGAAGTCTTCAGCAGCTGTTCACGTGATCCGGTTTCGCAACCTTACCACACGATCAGTTCCTGTCAACTCCGTCATCCGACGTCGTCACCCAGTGAAAATTCATGAAGAAGGCTATGAAAGCCTACCACGCGATCACCAGCAGTCAAACCAGATCATCTCTTCAGGAATACCAGCATCCCCTCACAGGAACACTGCACACTGTGTGAGCACATCCGCCCTGGACCTGCCATTCTCGGCAAGAATCCGCGGATTCCAT
>NZ_JAMYEH010000025.1:0-391 GCF_033790745.1 Micrococcus sp. M4NT | reverse complement strand
GGCCGGGATCGCTCCTCAATTGGAGAAATTCGAGACTAGCTTGGGCAATGTTCAGCGGCTTGCCGAGCGAGCCGCCAGCCCTGATCCGACAGCGCAGATTCTGGCACGACAAGTAAAACTTAAGGATTTAATCCCTCGAACTGCTTCGGCGATAGACAACCTCGTCAAAATCGACACGGTTTTCCGCGAAGGAGTTACTTCCCAAAACGACCCACCTGATAGACCGGGGCAAACAAAAGGAAACACTATTAGGTCTTACCGACTGACTTGGTACAAGCCTATCGAGGCTCTCGCGTTGCTCGCCAAACAAGTGGATGGCCGCAGCTTCGATCAAGCCGTGTCAGAGACTGACATGCACGCGAAGGTGCCAGGAGAGGATGCATTTGGTGAC
>NZ_JAMYEH010000024.1:0-412 GCF_033790745.1 Micrococcus sp. M4NT | reverse complement strand
CTCTTCCAGCACTCGCTCGGCATCCTGCTGAACGTCGGCGAAGCGGCCAGCCGGCATCCAGAACGGCTGCACCCGATAGCGGTGAGCGAAGGCCGCAAGCTTCAGGTTTTCCAACACGGTCATGCCGGAGAAGATTTTTGTAATCTGGAAGCTGCGTCCGAGGCCGGCGCGCGTGCGAGCATGGATCGACAGGTTCGTGATGTCCTTTCCGTTCAAGACAACCCGTCCGCCGCTGAGTGTCGCATGGCCGGACAGCGCGTTCAGCAGCGTCGTCTTGCCAGCACCATTGGGGCCGATCAACGCGTAGAGGCGACCGGACTCAAAGCTGTGGCTTACCCCGGCGACCGCGTTGAGGCCGCCGAATGACACCTGGATGTTCTCGCATTTCAACGAGCCCCGGCTGTTCTCGTTC
>NZ_JAMYEH010000023.1:0-423 GCF_033790745.1 Micrococcus sp. M4NT | reverse complement strand
GCGGTGAATCGGTCAGGCATTTGCTGCCGAACTCTGGCGTCGTGGTCTTGCCGATCAGGATCGCGCCTGCCGCACGCAGCTTGGCGACCGCGACGGCGTCCTCGGTCGGCACATTGTCCTTGTAGGGAACGGCGCCGAACGTGGTCTTCACGCCGCGCGTGTTGACGATGTCCTTCACCGTGACGGGGATGCCGTGCAACAGGCCCAGCGGCTCGCCCGCTATCAGCTTGCGCTCGGCGGCACGCGCCTCCTCCATCGCCTCATCGCCACAGAGCGTGATGAAGCAGTTCAGCTCGGGCTGGAGCGCCTCGGCGCGCGCGAGGACCGCCCGCGTGACCTCGACCGGGGAGATCTTCTTGCCATTGATGCGCTCGCGCAGCTCGACGGCGGAGAGGAAACAGAGATCAGTGCTCATGGATGGAC
>NZ_JAMYEH010000022.1:0-427 GCF_033790745.1 Micrococcus sp. M4NT | reverse complement strand
GCCTTGCAGAGCCTCGCCTCCGTCGAAGCACCCGGTCTTGCCGACAAGCTCGACAAGCTCCGTGGCATCTGGGCCCAGCTCGAGGAGCTGCGGCCGCGCGCGATCATCGCTCTGAAGCAGGAGAAGGGGGCGCGTGAAGCCAGCCTGACGCCGAGCTGGGCCAAGATCAGCGATGCCTATATGGACGCGATCGGCGACGTCACCGCCCATGTCGACAACGCGATGACGCTGATCGACCCCGTGGTCGATCGCCTCCTGATCGCCAAGCAGGCGTCCTGGCAGGCCCGCGCCAATGCCGGCCAGAGCATCCTGGTCCAGTTCTCCTCCATCCTCGCCAACAAGACCTGGACCGCGGCTGATGGCGTTCTGTTCGCCGATCTGCGCGGCCGCATCCAGCAGTCCTGGCTGGTGGTGCGCGACCTCAGCC
>NZ_JAMYEH010000021.1:0-440 GCF_033790745.1 Micrococcus sp. M4NT | reverse complement strand
CCGTGTCTCGCGCCTCGTCCGCAGCGTGGTGCTGTCGCTGCGCGAGCAGCCCTATGTGGATGCGGCGGTCGCCTGCGGCACGCGCACGCCGATGATCATCCTGCGCCATATCCTGCCCAATACGCTCGCGCCGATGCTGGTGCAGGCGACCTATATCTGCGCCAGCGCGATGATCACCGAGGCGATCCTGTCCTTCATCGGTGCCGGCACGCCGCCCACCATTCCATCCTGGGGCAACATCATGGCCGAGGGCCGCGCGCTGTGGCAGGTCAAGCCCTATATCGTGTTCTTCCCGGCGGCGTTCCTCTCCGTCACCGTGCTTGCCGTGAATCTGCTCGGCGACGGCCTTCGCGATGCGCTCGATCCACGCATGGCCAAGAGCCTCTGATGGTGCGGGGCTGATCGCGATGGCATTGCTCGAAGTCGAAAACCTCCAGGCC
>NZ_JAMYEH010000020.1:0-947 GCF_033790745.1 Micrococcus sp. M4NT | reverse complement strand
CTAGGGCATGTCTGACAATCGTTTGGACCACGCGAGCACAGCGTTCAACACCACGGCGGCCCGGTAGACGATCGCGTACTTGTCGTACCGGGTCGCCAGGCCCCGCCATTGCTTCAGGTGCGCGTACTGGCGCTCGATCACGTTCCGGCCCTTGTAAGCCTGCGAGTCCAGGCCCACGGGACGGCCACCGGCCGAGCCGCGGCGCCTGCGGTGGCCCTGCTGATCCGCCGGCTCGGGGATCACGGCTTTGATCCGGCGGGCACGCAGGTGGGTGCGGATCGCCCGGGAGGAGTACGCCTTGTCGCCCAGCACCGCCTCGGGGCGGGTCCGGGGCCGCCCTACCGGCCGTGCCACGCGCAGCCGCCCCAGCAGCGGCAGCAGCATCGGGGAGTCCCCGGCTTGGCCGGGGGTGATCAGGCTGACCAGCGGCAGCCCGGTCCCATCGACGAGCTGATGGATCTTCGTGCTCAGCCCTCCCCGGGAGCGCCCGATGCCGTGATCGGCCGGCTCCTCATGCAGATTCCTGTAGTTCGACCCATCCCCCTGTGAGGCGGGTGATGTTCGTCGCGTGCTGATGCGCGCGGGCGATCGTGGAGTCCACCGAGACCGACCAATCGATCAGGCCTTCGGCGTCCGCGGCGGCGGTCAGCCTCGCCAGCACCGCATCCCAGGTGCCCTCTTCAGCTAAGCGCCGGTGCCAGGTCCACACGGTCTGCCAAGGCCCGTAGACCTCGGGCAGATCCCTCCATGCAATCCCGCACCGATATCGGTAGATGATCGCCTCCACCATGGTGCGGGCATCGGCGAACGGCCTGCCGGCCCTGCCGGTCCGGGTCGGGAGCATCGGGGCGATCAACTCCCATTGGGCATCGGAGAGCATCTGGAAGCGGGACATGCCTTCCAGGGTGTCAGCTGGCCCCCTGGATCCATTCTCAGACACGCCCTAG
>NZ_JAMYEH010000019.1:0-4851 GCF_033790745.1 Micrococcus sp. M4NT | reverse complement strand
AAGTCATCGGCCTATTAGTACTGGTCAGCTCCACGAGTCTTCAGTCCTCGCTTCCACATCCAGCCTATCAACCCAGTGTTCTCGCTGGGGGCCTCACACCCTCAAGGGGCAAGGAAATCTCATCTCGAAGCCGGCTTCCCGCTTAGATGCTTTCAGCGGTTATCCATCCCGAACGTAGCTAATCAGCCATGCACCTGGCGGTACAACTGACATACCAGAGGTTCGTCCGTCCCGGTCCTCTCGTACTAAGGACAGACCTTCTCAAATTTCCAACGCGCGCAGAGGATAGGGACCGAACTGTCTCACGACGTTCTGAACCCAGCTCGCGTACCGCTTTAATGGGCGAACAGCCCAACCCTTGGGACCTACTCCAGCCCCAGGATGCGACGAGCCGACATCGAGGTGCCAAACCATGCCGTCGATATGGACTCTTGGGCAAGATCAGCCTGTTATCCCCGAGGTACCTTTTATCCGTTGAGCGACGGCCGTTCCACAACGAGCCGCCGGATCACTAGTCCCGACTTTCGTCCCTGCTCGAGCTGCCACTCTCACAGTCAAGCTCCCTTGTGCACTTGCACTCGACACCTGATTGCCAACCAGGCTGAGGGAACCTTTGGGCGCCTCCGTTACATTTTGGGAGGCAACCGCCCCAGTTAAACTACCCATCAGGCACTGTCCCTGACCCGGATCACGGGCCGAAGTTAGATATCCAGAGTGACCAGAGTGGTATTTCAACGATGACTCCACGAACACTGGCGTGCCCGCTTCAAAGTCTCCCACCTATCCTACACAAGCCACACCGAACACCAATACCAAACTATAGTAAAGGTCACGGGGTCTTTCCGTCCTTCTGCGCGTAACGAGCATCTTTACTCGTAATGCAATTTCGCCGAGTTCACGGTTGAGACAGCGGGGAAGTCGTTACTCCATTCGTGCAGGTCGGAACTTACCCGACAAGGAATTTCGCTACCTTAGGATGGTTATAGTTACCACCGCCGTTTACTGGGGCTTAAATTCTCCGCTTCGCCGAAGCTAACGGGTCCTCTTAACCTTCCAGCACCGGGCAGGAGTCAGTCCGTATACATCGTCTTACGACTTCGCACGGACCTGTGTTTTTGATAAACAGTCGCTTCCCCCTGGTCTCTGCGGCCCCGATCCCCTCACACCAGCAAGTGATGCTCAAGGTTGGGGCCCCCCTTCTCCCGAAGTTACGGGGGCATTTTGCCGAGTTCCTTAACCATGATTCTCTCGATCGCCTTAGTATTCTCTACCTGACTACCTGTGTCGGTTTAGGGTACGGGCAGTTTGAACCTCGCGCCGATGCTTTTCTAGGCAGCATAGGATCACCGGATCACCCACCAAGTGGGCGCCCATCAGGTCTCAAGCACAAAGCTGGCGGATTTACCTACCAGCAGCCCTACACCCTTAGACCAGGTCGATTCCATTGCCTGGCCCGGCTACCTTCCTGCGTCACACCTGTTAATACGCTTGCCTCCCCGGTTCAGGTCCCGCGCTCCCCACCACCATCCTGATCAAAGACCAGGTTTGGGATGGTTCGGGCGGTTAGTATCACCGGCTCAGCAGGGACGGTTCTTCACTGGTACGGGAATATCAACCCGTTGTCCATCGACTACGCCTGTCGGCCTCGCCTTAGGTCCCGACTTACCCAGGGCAGATTAGCTTGACCCTGGAACCCTTAGTCATCCGGCGGACGGGTTTCTCACCCGTCTTTCGCTACTCATGCCTGCATTCTCACTCGTCCACAATCCACCAGAAATCACTCGCTGGCTTCACCTCGTGAACGACGCTCCCCTACCCATCCAACAAAAGCTGAATGCCACGGTTTCGGCGGTGTACTTGAGCCCCGCTACATTGTCGGCGCGGAATCACTTGACCAGTGAGCTATTACGCACTCTTTCAAGGGTGGCTGCTTCTAAGCCAACCTCCTGGTTGTCTCAGCAACTCCACATCCTTTCCCACTTAGCACACGCTTAGGGGCCTTAACCGGTGGTCTGGGCTGTTTCCCTCTCGACTATGAAGCTTATCCCCCACAGTCTCACTGCCACGCTCTCACTTCCCGGCATTCGGAGTTTGGCTGAAGTCAGTAACCTTGTAGGGCCCATCGTCCATCCAGTAGCTCTACCTCCGGGAAGAAACACGTGACGCTGCACCTAAATGCATTTCGGGGAGAACCAGCTATCACGGAGTTTGATTGGCCTTTCACCCCTACCCACAGCTCATCCCCTCCATTTTCAACTGAAGTGGGTTCGGTCCTCCACGCGCTCTTACACGCGCTTCAACCTGGCCATGGGTAGATCACTCCGCTTCGGGTCTAGGACACGCGACTCAATCGCCCTATTCAGACTCGCTTTCGCTACGGCTTCCCCACACGGGTTAACCTCGCCACGTATCACTAACTCGCAGGCTCATTCTTCAAAAGGCACGCCGTCACCCCTACAAGGAGGCTCCGACGGTTTGTAGGCACATGGTTTCAGGTACTATTTCACTCCCCTCCCGGGGTACTTTTCACCATTCCCTCACGGTACTTATCCGCTATCGGTCAACAGGTAGTATTCAGGCTTACCAGGTGGTCCTGGCAGATTCACACGGGATTTCTCGGGCCCCGTGCTACTCGGGCAACCCTCCAACGGCGGCGGAATGCATTTCGACTACGGGACTCTCACCCTCTACGGTCCGCCATCCAAAGCGGTTCGTCTATACACCCGCACCTCACCGCGCCATGCCGGCAGACATGACAAGGAGGGGCCCACAACACCGCACATGCAACCCCTGCCGGGTATCACACACATACGGTTTAGCCCCATCCGCGTTCGCTCGCCACTACTAACGGAATCACTTTTGTTTTCTCTTCCTGTGGGTACTGAGATGTTTCACTTCCCCACGTTCCCTCCAACCCGTCTATGTGTTCAACGGGCGGTCACACGACACGTCGTGCGGGGTTTCCCCATTCGGAAATCCTGGTCTCAACGTCCGGTTATCGACTCCACCAGGCTTATCGCAGATTCCCACGTCCTTCTTCGGCTCCTGTTGCCAAGGCATCCACCATGCGCCCTTAGAAACTTTCACACACATGAAAGCCCTAAAATGAGCAAATATAACTAAGATGTCATTCTCGGCGTCACCACACCTCACACCACGTCCCCAGGGGGAAACACGGCGATCAACAGTGCAGCAACAAAAATAAGATGCTCGCGTCCACTATGCAGTTCTCAAACAACAACCCCCACACCCGCTCACCACACCACAACGATGCGACTCACCAAGCAAGGGAAACAGAAACAACACCACCCAACAACCCCAAAAGGCTGCCAGGCGCCTGCTGTCCCAGGACCCAACAGTGTGCCAACACCAGAAACCATCACCAGCCCCAACCATTCCAACCAGCTGCAAACAGCCGGCGTACTCAGCCAGAACCAGGACACTCCCCAGCACCATTCGTTGATGTTCCACCCATGAGCAACCCGCCATCACACACGCGGTGATGCAACGGGCACTAATGCTCCTTAGAAAGGAGGTGATCCAGCCGCACCTTCCGGTACGGCTACCTTGTTACGACTTAGTCCCAATCGCTGGTCCCACCTTCGACGGCTCCCTCCACAAGGGTTAGGCCACCGGCTTCGGGTGTTACCGACTTTCGTGACTTGACGGGCGGTGTGTACAAGGCCCGGGAACGTATTCACCGCAGCGTTGCTGATCTGCGATTACTAGCGACTCCGACTTCATGGGGTCGAGTTGCAGACCCCAATCCGAACTGAGACCGGCTTTTTGGGATTAGCTCCACCTCACAGTATCGCAACCCATTGTACCGGCCATTGTAGCATGCGTGAAGCCCAAGACATAAGGGGCATGATGATTTGACGTCGTCCCCACCTTCCTCCGAGTTGACCCCGGCAGTCTCCCATGAGTCCCCACCCGAAGTGCTGGCAACATGGAACGAGGGTTGCGCTCGTTGCGGGACTTAACCCAACATCTCACGACACGAGCTGACGACAACCATGCACCACCTGTGAACCCGCCCCAAAGGGGAAACCGTATCTCTACGGCGATCGAGAACATGTCAAGCCTTGGTAAGGTTCTTCGCGTTGCATCGAATTAATCCGCATGCTCCGCCGCTTGTGCGGGCCCCCGTCAATTCCTTTGAGTTTTAGCCTTGCGGCCGTACTCCCCAGGCGGGGCACTTAATGCGTTAGCTGCGGCGCGGAAAACGTGGAATGTTCCCCACACCTAGTGCCCAACGTTTACGGCATGGACTACCAGGGTATCTAATCCTGTTCGCTCCCCATGCTTTCGCTCCTCAGCGTCAGTTACAGCCCAGAGACCTGCCTTCGCCATCGGTGTTCCTCCTGATATCTGCGCATTCCACCGCTACACCAGGAATTCCAGTCTCCCCTACTGCACTCTAGTCTGCCCGTACCCACCGCAGATCCGGGGTTAAGCCCCGGACTTTCACGACAGACGCGACAAACCGCCTACGAGCTCTTTACGCCCAATAATTCCGGATAACGCTCGCACCCTACGTATTACCGCGGCTGCTGGCACGTAGTTAGCCGGTGCTTCTTCTGCAGGTACCGTCACTTTCGCTTCTTCCCTACTGAAAGAGGTTTACAACCCGAAGGCCGTCATCCCTCACGCGGCGTCGCTGCATCAGGCTTTCGCCCATTGTGCAATATTCCCCACTGCTGCCTCCCGTAGGAGTCTGGGCCGTGTCTCAGTCCCAGTGTGGCCGGTCACCCTCTCAGGCCGGCTACCCGTCGTCGCCTTGGTGAGCCATTACCTCACCAACAAGCTGATAGGCCGCGAGTCCATCCATGACCGAAATTCTTTCCAACA
>NZ_JAMYEH010000018.1:0-15032 GCF_033790745.1 Micrococcus sp. M4NT | reverse complement strand
GGCAGCAGGCGGGCCGCTCCGCGGCCGCCTCGGGTACGGCGCTGGCGCGCCGCCCGCCCCGCTGGCGCGGGGCCAGCCTCGCTCCGCTCGGCGGCGGGTGCCCGGGTGGGTTGCGTGCCCGGCGTACAGGGGTTCTGCGGGGCGCTGACGCGCCGCCGGAGAGCTCGGGCAACGGCGGGCCCTGGACGGTAAAGGGTCGGGCGAGGTGCTGTGCGGCCGTCTGCGGGGTGTTCAGCACCCCGCCCGAGTGTGAGGCCTGCCGAGGGGTGAACGAACCTCACGCGGGCGCATAGCGCCCCGCCGCCCCCGAGGGCAGCGGCCAGCGGGGTGGGGGGCGCCGCCCGGGAGTGGCAGGGCCGGCCACCGGCCGCCCCGAGGCGGGAGCCGGGCGGGGCGGGGCCGGGCCAGGTAGGGCGGGCAAGGAACCTTGCTCCCTTGCTCTCTTGCTTCCTTTCCTCTCCCTCGCACGCCCCGTCGCGTGCCCGGGTGCAACCCGTGACGCGCACCCCGTCCCACAGCACGCCGGCCACCCGGCCGGGGGGCGTCACCAAATGCACGTGCCCACCCACCACACAGGCGAACGGGCACAACAACAGACCAGACCGATCAGCCAGCCTGACGCATCACATACGCCTCCAGGGGCGGAACGAGCGGGCCGGAGTTTGGCAGGCACCTGGGCAACATCGATGGCTGGTGGGCGCCCCCACTCATGGCTCGAACTCACAGCGACTCACATAGTTATCAAAACGTTACACACACGAACGACAATACTTTCTATTATGTACGTGTCTCTCATCAAATATCGACAGGAGAGGGCCAATGCCCCAGACACTGAAGCGCCTCGCCGGCGCAGCCACCAGCGCCGCCCTAATCGCAGGAAGCATTGCCGCCCCGGCCACTGCAGATCCACCGAGCAGTCAGGACACCTACTCAGCGCTGGTGGGTGTCACCGGGCTTGAGGGAAAGCATGTACATGCGCCATTCGCGGATCTCGCCATGTACTCGCATAAGTCACCTTCTGTGCCCGCTGCTAATAACATCTTCGTCACACTCCCTGAAACGGCTGACTCCCCCATTACCATCGAAGATCGCTCGAACGGCGAGCAAATTTCTATGTCACTCGACCCGACAGTCGATGATGCCGGGATTGAAGTCCTGCCAAACGGGCATGTCTCATATATGAGTGAGAACAACTATTCGACCACACCCCTGGTCAAGACTGACGGCAGCGTTCAGGTAACCACAGTAATCGAAGATGAAACAGCACCTGCGGAATATCGTTACACACTGGACCTCCCCGCCGGTAGTACCCTCAAAGAGACTCCATCAGGGGGCTACATGATCGTAGACTCAAATGGCGACTACGACGGTGGAATCGCTCCCCCCTGGGCGGTTGATTCAGAAGGGAATGAGGTCGACACCTCATTCCACATCGAAGATGGAGATACGCTCGTCCAAACAGTACGCCACGACAAGAACACTGCATATCCTGTGGTTGCCGACCCAATGTGGGGCAAGGATCTTATCTCTAGCGTAAAGTGGATCAGCAGGAATGGAGTTGTCTCCATGTCTGTCACACCGACCGGATGGAACCGATTCAATGTCGGGTTCGAGCCTGCGATTACAGCCGGGTGGGAGGAGGCAAAGAATAAGACGCCTCGCACCATTATTTCCGGGAAGACTTACAGTAGAAGCACTGCCGCTACCACTCAGATGTTCTGGCAGTACCGCTGCCATCAGGTAGGTGCTTTCGCTAAGGGAGACTGGAACCTGGAGCCGCATAGGTACCGGAATACCTACCAGGATTATGTTTTCAACCTCTGCAACTGAGCACGAGAGGGGATGATTGAAGATGATTAGCTCAAAGACATGGGCCTTTATTGCCGGCCTATGTGGAGGCGGTCTTGCTGCCACCCTCATCTATATAGTTTCCCTAGGGTACATTGCGGATTCTCGCAATGTCAATATTTCTGGAGTCCCTGGGATGATCGCCGCATGCGTTCTGGGTGTTGGATTTCTCCTAACTGGAGCCATGTCAGCGCGAAATCGCGGGGCATAGAATAACACACCCGACCCCCGGACAACACACTGGCCCCCGCATTCACGGGGCCAGTGTGTTGATCTGCATAATTATTAATTTATCCGGGAGCATCCTGGATCGGGGTTTTAAATATCCCATCATTCCCACGTAGAGGGAGTTCCCATCAGAGAAACGTAGGGTAAGTCCCGAACCAGTTCAGCCTCGCCCGCGAATACTCCGCAATGCACCCGGCCGAGTAGCCATTTCGTGCCGGTAATCCAAGTAGTCGGTCACGTCGGCCTCGCACCACAACCGCCCACGCGTGACCGGGCCAGGGAACAGCCTGTCCCGGCCACGCAGTGAGCGGCCCGTGGACTCAGCCACACCCAACATCTCGTTGACACGCGGCTCGGCCACCAAACCGATCACCCGCGGGTCCAAGCCGGCCTCGTGCAGCTGCGCCACGGCGGCCGCCACCCGGTCCCGGGTGGCTGCGGCCGCGGCCGCATGCGAGTCCGCACCAGCCACCCTCGCCAGGATGTCCAGCAACGCGCGCGGGGGCCGGTACGGGCCAGTGTGGGAGTGTGTGTCCAGCGGGTGTTCCCACCGCCGCGGCGGCGGGGCCGGCTGCTCGTGGGCGGGTCCGCTCATCCCCATCTGCTGCGTCCTCCCCTTCGGTTCCACCGGCGCACCCCTGCCTCGTCCAGGGCCTGCCGTTCTTCCTTCGAGCGCACCGCGTTGAACGTGGTCAAATTCAGCCCGACTAACTGGCCCTGTCGCACAGCGTCCTGGGCGTACCGGTCGCCCATCTGCGAGGCGATCCATGAACCCATGTCCCCGCCCATGCGGTCCCGAACATCGGCCACCACGTCAGCGGCCAGGTAGCCGCCCTTGGAGCCGACATCGAACGTGCGCGTACGGCCACCACCGACATCGACCGTGGCCCGCAGATGCACGCGCTTGTCCTGACGGCTCGAGCCACGAGCCACGTTCACGATCGCCATGCGCGCCGCATGCAGCCCCGCCCCACGCTCGGGAGAACCCACGGTCTTGGGCAACTGGATCTGCACGATCCGGTTGCCATCGGGCAGATGCGTCACGCGCGTGGAGTGCCGGGTCAGTGACGCCCCGCGGCGGGTGTCCCGGGGCACGCGGGTGCGCTTGCGTGCCCCGGCCTTGGCACGCACCGGCACAAGCTTGCCCGCGGCGTTGCGCCGCCGAGACGGGGCCTTGGAGACCGCCCCCGTCTCGTGCAGCTCGGTCAGCGCAGCCCGGTAGGCCTCCCCCGAGGTCTCCCCCCGGGCGACCTTGCGCATCATCCGCTCCGACCGGTTCATGGCCGCCGCCAGCTCACCCCAGGTCAATCCGTAGACCTCACGCACCCGGACGACCAGCTCCGCCGGGGACAGCTGCGCCAGATCACTCACCCTCTGCCCCGTCCTGGGCATCCTCGCCGGGCAGGTAGTCCGCCCCGTCCGCCGGGGCAGCCTGCATCTCGTACTCCGAGTACGCCGCGTCCACGCCCAGGCGGGCGGCCTTGGCGCGCAAGCGGTTGCGGGCGGTCTCGTCACCGGGGATCTTCAGCGGGCCGGGGATGTACCCCTGCAAGCGCATGCGGCCGACCCGGCCGTCGTCGCCGCCGCCGCGCTCGACCGGCAACGCCCACGCGGGCACCTCGGTCGTGTAGATCGCGTCGCCGCGAACGCCCAGCAGCGTGGACGCCGGCACGTGCAACGCCCCGCCCTCCAAGCCGTTCGCCATGGGCCCGGAGAGCATCCGCGCCCGCGCCCGCCCCCAGACCTGCACCGCGAGCTCCGGGTGGTAATACCGGGCCGCCTGCGCATCGAAGTGGGCCTTGGTCGTCCAGAGGAACGCCCTCCCTTGCTGGCGCACATCGGCCGCCGTGGAGGGCACCTCCTTCGGATCGAAGGCGATGTGCGTCTGATCCCGGCCCCGCGCGGCGAAGTTGCCGATCGTGTTGATCAGAATCGAGCGCAGCGCTGCGGACACGGCCGTCTTGATCGTCTCGTCCATCAGCGGGTCCGCCGCCACAGCGGCGCGGGCCTCGGAGAGGTTCTTCTGCCAAGTGTCCAGCGGCCGGGCGGTCACCTTCCGATCCCGGTCCCGGGCGCCGGGAACCTGCGTGGTGAACACCACCGACTCGACCGGGTCCAGCTGCCAGCCGTGGCGGGCGGCCACATGGAACTCCGCGGCGTCCACCCACGCCTCCCCCACCGCACCCGGGCGATTCGGCCAGTACCAGCCGTCCGAGGCCCGCTCGTGCTGGACCCCGAACAAGCCGATGTGCGCCCAGGTGTCCGGGACGCGGAAGCGCACATGCACTCGGGCGCGGGCGTAGGGGTTCTCCCGCAGCATGTCCGCGGTCTCCTCCCGGCGCAGACGCACCCCTGGGCCGATCCCCAGCTCCCGACACATCGCCCCGTACATGAAGCGGCCATCGACGTAGGCGAACCCCTCGATCTTGGGGGTGGCGGCCGGGTCGTGCAGGGGCACACAGTCCGGGTGCCCCCCAGCTGACGCGCCGGCCACAAGGTGCTCCACGTGGTGCTGGCCGGAGGTGCGGTGCAGCTCCTCGGCGATGTCCTCGGTCAGCGGGTACGGCTCCAGGTTCTTCGGCAACGACAACGCCCACAAGTTCGCCCCGGTGGCCGTGGGCGTGTCCATCAGCTTCCCGTCCCGGAAGAACGCGCCGATCACGTTCTCCGTGGCCTGGAAGGCCAGCCGCGCCTGATCCGGGGGCAGCGCGGTGTCCCCGAACCAGCCAGCCGCGAACTGCACCAGCATCTTCTTGCCCGTCTGACGGTGCTCGAACCGGCCCGTAGCCGGCGAACCGGTGTGGTGCCCGGCCGCGATCCATCCCGGAGTCTGCACCAACAGCCAATGCCGCTTGCCCGGGGTCACCGTGGGCACCTTGCCCGTGAACATGATCCGATCCACACCCACAGCCGCGGCCGTGTCCAGCATGTCCGTCAGGTTCGGATTCTTCCGCCGCGGACCGATCTTCGGCGGCACCACCTGCCCGTTGTCCAACACGCCCCGGCCCGTCACGTAATCGGCCCACAGGTTCTTGCGTGCCCCCAGATTCCTGTACGCCACCGGCCGGAAGCTCACCCGCGACCGGTCCCTCAGACCACTCTGCCGCTCGTACTCACCCATCCGGGGCACCTCCACTCCAACCGTTAGCACAATCTTACATTGTGCTAACGGGCGGGGGTAGGTCTCAGCCCGACCCGGCCGTACGGAGCACGAGCGCCCCCGCGGGCCTCTGCCCACCCCCGGTCATCACCTGCACCCCGGCTCGCTCCAGGGCCTGCACGATCACCTGCACATCGGGATGTTCGCGGTCCAGGTGCTCCAGAACCACCACAGGCCCCAGGTCAGCCGGCTCTGGCTCCGGGAGTGCGGTGCAGGCCCGTGCCTCTTCCTTCACCTCAGCCTCGGAGGTGAACGCGGCCTCGCGGTCGGTGGCCACTAAGACAGAGGCGGCCGACACTGCCTCCAAGCCGGCCTTACAGCGCAGCCGGGTCAGGTCCGCACGGTGCCCCGCGGGGATCTTCTCGGGGTCGATCAACCCCAGCGCCTGCACGAGCAGCCCATGATCCGCCCCGGTCAGCACCGTGGCGGTGAACAGCCCCACCCGGCCCGCCTTGCCCGCGTCATGGCCAGGATCACCGGGAATCGGATGATCGGCCACGAGCTGATCGAGCTGAGCGTGTCTGAGCCCGGCCGTGAGCACCGCATTCAGGGGACGGCGGTCACGGGCAGAGAACAGACGAGGCACCCGCCCAGAATGTCAGCCTCGATGCCTCTGCACCTCACCGGGTACCGCTACCGCAGCGATCCACGAGGGGATGATGAGCCCATCGGAGACAGGCTCAACAGCACCGGGGCGTCACAAGATGCACGCGCCCCCGGGCACTGAAAGGCCGGGGCACCATCCCCCGTGCCCCGGCCTACCACCCCAGCGCACCAGCACCCGGGACCGCTCAGCCCCGGGGCTTCACGTTCACCGCCTGCAGCTCACCGATCACCACCGGCTGCGAGCTGCGCGTGATCGTCTCGATCACGCCGGACTCGCCTCCCGCCTCCCAAGCCACCGCCCACGTGGTGATCGCCGAGACGGTGTACTCCCCCGTCTTCTTGTACGTGTACCCGCACGACGGGGACTCCTCGCGCCCATATTTCTCGTTGTACGGTGTGCCACCGTTGTGACACACCTTCTGATCGCCGTTGCCCATGTCCCAGGTGATGTACTCCACCGTAGCCGTGGCCTTCACCTCCACCCCCTCCACCTCACGGGTGACCGTGTACGGCCCCCACGCGCGCGGCTCGTTCGGGTTCTTCACCCACATCCACGCGGGCAGCCCCACCGCACCCATGGCGTTGGGGTCGGACGCCACAGACCGGGGCACCATGCCAATCTCGATCCCCTCCAGCTGCATCTGCGCTACGACCTCCACAGCGGCCGCTCCCGGGGACACCTCACCCTCCGCGCCCAACGACGACGGCATCCACCGGACCTCGTTATCGACGCCCGGCACCGTCCAGGCCCTCACGCACTCCTCCCACGCGCCCCGCGGGGACGGCGCATCGGCCGGCGGCGGCGGCTGATCCGCCCTCGTCGTCCAGACGCAGTCCTTCGCCCGGTCATAGTTGACATCGCAGCGATACGGCACGTCTCCGCCGTTGTTGATCTCGCAGTAATCGCGGTTGATCGGCTCGCTCTCATCACGCACCACCGGCTGCGTACCCTGCCCCGGCGTGCCCGGCACGGTGATTGCGACCTCGCAGTCACCGTAAACGCACCCCGCGTCGGCCGCCGACGCACTCATGGGGGCCACCAGCGCCGCCGACACTACGGCCAGCGCGGACAGCATGCCCGCGGCTCTCTTCTTCATGGTCAGCATCTCGTCACCCCCGGATCACCCTTCGGCGGCTCATACGATCCCGTGACCGTCCACCGCTTCTCCTTCTCGTCCCAGCGCGTCGAGTAGTCCAGCACATAGCGGTCCGCCCCCGTGGGCTGCTCTTTGCCGTCCGCGTCCTTGACCGTCACCCCTGAGTTGTCCTCGCAGACGCGCACGGTCGCCGAGGCGTGCTCCGTCAGCGTCCCATCAGGTGCCGACAGGTGCCCCGCCGTAGCCTGGATCAGCTCCGGCTTGGACTGGCCCTCGTAGGTGCGCCCCCGCTTCTCGAATGCCCGCGTCAGACCCTCCTGCACCTGCCCCAGGTAGGGGCCGGAGACAATCGAGGTCAGCTCCTCCACCTGCTGCGGATCGCGCTCGCGCAGTAGCACGCCCTGCGCCTCGTAGTACCTCTGGACGGTCTTCCAGGCCATCTCCTGGGCCTCCCTCTCCGTCTTCGGCGCAGCGTCCGCGCGCACCGGCTCGAACGCGGCCGGACGGGCCGAGGACGACGGCGCGGCCGAGGACGACGGGGCAGCCGACGTGGCCGACGCGCTCCCCGAGGGCGACGACGACGCGGCCGCCGTCGTGCTGCTCGCACTCTCCATCGGCGGGATGCCGTTGCGGTCCGGCTCCTGCTGGCAGCCGGTCAGGCCCAGCACCGCGGCCAGGGCCAGCCCCGCCGCCGCATACCGCCGTGAGGCGGTGGTCTTCATCGTGCGCATCATGCTCGCTCTCCTACGGTCGCTCGTACTCGGTCCATGCCCGGCCATGTCCTGCACCCCTAGAGCGGCCCCATGATCGACACCAGATGCCAGGCAAGGTGCCCACGGGAGCGCGGGTGCGCCGTAGTGCTGTCAGGTGTCCGCGTCCCCCCAGGGGTCGGCATGCGGACACCGCTCTCTCACGATTTTAGGGTGGGGCCCCGGACGGGCTACGGGGCCCCAGGGCCCGGGCCCGGGTCGATCCCTCCCGGCATCCGGTACCCCTGCTCACGCAGCCGCGCGATGACCTCCACCGTCTCCACCTCCGGGGACGCCTCCATCGCCTCCAGGTAGGCGTGCAGCCCCTCCACCAGACGCGCCACCTCCTCCCGGGCACCAGCGGCCGCCTCTGCCTCCAGCGACGCCCGCCACAGCCCCTCGTCTCCCGGGTCCACCATCCGGCCCACCCGCGTGGCCAGCTGACCATGCCCGACATGCCCGGACCGCGACGCCCGCCCCGCGAGCTCACGCGCGGCCGCCGTGATCGCCTCCACCATCTCCCGGTGCAGATCATCGGCCCAGGCCACGTTCCGGGGCCGGGCATGCTCGAACGGGGCCCCGCGCACCATGCGCAGCGCGGCCACCAACGCCGCGTCCGAGGCCGTGACCGGTGAGGGGCCCACCAGCTCACCGAACAGCGTCCAGTCCGTCGTCACCGCCGGGTGCAGCCGGTACCCATCCGGGCGCACCACCGGGAAGAACGGGCGGCCGTGGGCGTCCTGGCCCAGATACCGGCGCAGCTGGCCCGACAGCTTGTTACGGGACGCCGCCGCCGCCGGACCGTCCGCCCGCGCCCCCGGCCAGAACGCCGCCGTGTACGCCTCGGCCGACGCGCCCGGGTGCAGCGCCAGGAACGCGGCCAACGCCGCGCACCTCTGCGTCTGCGCCGCCGACACCGTGCCCGTGGACCGGGCCACCGGCGCATCCCCGGTCGCCCCGACCACCCGCAGCGGCCCCAGGATCGACACCACCGGCCCCGCCGGGCGCACCCGTTCGGCCAGCGCCGAGGCCTCCAGGTCCACGGCAGCCTCCCCCGAGGACACGGACACACCACCAGCGGCGGCCGACGCCGGGGCAGCGGTCGCGGGCACAGAGTGCGCCGGCTGATCTGCCGGCCCCTCGCGCCCGTCCTGCCCCAGCGCGGCCGCGAGCGCATCGAACATCTGCTGCGCTTGCGCGCGGGTGATCCCCGGCAGCGGCCAGGCAGCGCCTGCCAGAGCGGGCCTCGTGGGGCTCTGCGCCTCTGCGGTGATCGTCATGTCCGTGTCCTCTCCAGGGGTCAACGACTGGACACGACAAATATATACAATAAGAACCGGACAGGTCAATCGGTTCTTATGGACTACCTCTTAGGCTCCGCTCGCCGCAGCTCGGGGACGGCCCCCTCCAGCCACGCGAACATGTCGGCCGTCGACCACGCCGCCAGCGTGTCTTCCCGCCCCTGCGGGGCCAACTTGGTCTCTGCCCAGGTGAGCCAGCCCTGTGCCACCAAGCCGACCTGCATCGTGCCGCCCGTCTGCTCGGATACAGCGTGCAGCTCTGTGGGCAGGAATGTGCCGCGCCAGCGTTTGGACTTGAACGCTTCATACTCCATGCCTACGGACTCGGCCAGGGCGGCAATCCGGGCCCCGGTCATCTCGCCTAGCGCGTCGATCCATCGCCCCCCGGAGGTGCCCCCAGTAGGCAGCGAAGTACTGCGAGGCGCGCCGCCCAGTCGGGCAGCTACCTCCTCGAGCATCACGGCGTAGGGCACCTGAGAGAGCATTTCCGTCTGAGACGGTTCCGGGGCCGCGCGTAGCTCGTCCATGTCCAGGGACTCCGCCAACGCCTCCAGCGGGGAGCGCCCGACGGCACGGGCGTACTCGACCACCAGACGCCCTTCGATCACGCCCTGTCGCTTGGCGACAACCATCGCCCCAGGGGCCCGTCCTGCGTGATGAGCAAGGGCCGCCAGCGTCAGCTTCTCCTCTACCCCGGCGGCCGCCCAGGCGTAGAACCGCTCAAATGGCACGTCGCTGCGCTGCCTCACTGCTCCCATGCAGACATCTCTCCTCGTGCCGGTTACTCCTCCCCCCCATCATGGCCCAGCGGCCGGGATACCGACCTGGAGACGCCGGACGCCCGCCACCTCCCCCCAGTCGGGGCGCCGCACGGCCGATGATCCCGGTCCCTGACGCTCCGCGTTTCCACCAGCTCCGGCGGGGCCTCTTTGAGAGGCGCGGATACATCCTCGGCCGGACTGGGCTCGACCACTGGGGAGGGCTTGCGACGACGCGCGCGGCGCTTCTCCGCCCGCGCCTCTGCCCGTTCGTCCACCTCGCGCCTCAGCTGCTCGTGCACGCGTGTGTTCATCGCCAGACGGTACGGGTCACCCGGGACAGTCCACATGCCGCCTGCACCCTTGGTCCCACCGATCAGCACCACACCGCGGTGACCCTTCCAGCGGCCGCCCTCCGGCTCGGGGTCAGGCTCTCCTCCGCCCACCTTGGGGCGGCCGGTCTTGTCGTGTGTCTCGGGCATGTCCGGCAGGCGCATCCCCTCGACAGCCTCCGGCCAGACGGCACGCACGGGCCCGTCCAGGGCGTCCCAGAATCGCGCTTTGAAGTTGGCCGGGCGGATCTTGGTCTGCGCCCCGAACTGGGCCATCAGCTGGGCCCAGGTGATCTTGGAGGGCCCCTCCAGGGTCTCGCGGCGGGCGGACAGCCATAGGTAGATGTCCAGGGGCAGGGGCGACTTGGGCGAGAGGTGCATGAGCTGACGGATCGCCGCCCAGGGCACCATGACGTACCGCCCCGCCATTTTCAGCGCCTTCTGCGAGAACGTCACAGAGGGCAGAGACGGGATCACGCCCTCTTCGACGTCATCCGACTCCAGGGGATGCCAAAGGGTCACATCCTCCGCAATGTTCATCGTCCCGCGGCGCTCTAGCGCCCCCTCGGTCAGCTCACGCTTGGCCGTCGTGCTCGTGGTGATCTGCCACGTCGCAGACGTGACCAGGTGCAGCTGTAGCGCCGCCTCCTTGTAGGCCCGTCCCGACTCGGGCACGCCCAACAGGTCCAGGAACTCGTGTGCGGACTTGCCCAGCTCGACGGCCGTGGGCGCACCCGGGCGGCCCACCTCGCGGACCGCACCGATCGCACCCGCCTTGGCGAACAGCCAGAGCAACGCGAGCCGGGCGTAACGGCCCGAGGGCACCTCCGTGCGCTTGATCCCGTCTGGGCCGACTGAGGGCAGCGCGGTGACTGAGTACGTGGAGTCGCCGTTGACGCACTCCCACGACGTAGTGCCCTCGGGCAGGCGCTCACGCGGCAACGCGAACTCGGTGAGGAACGTGGGGACCATCGCGAACGGAGGCAGCTTGCCCGTGCCCTCGTGCTGGTCTGCGGGTATAGTCATCCCTGACATAGCAACTCCTTTTCAGTTGCTCTCGACCCCTCAGCCGGGCCAACGGCTGAGGGGTCATTCTTTTGTGGTGGCACACACGCTACAGCAAGGACTGCACCGAAGAACCGCATAAAATTCTCGGTTCCCGCATCATGTCCTGCCCCTGACGCGCTAGCCCTACCGTCGGCCTCATCATGCACCAGGTGCGTCGGCAGCCTCAGGACCGAATCGCTCACTGCAACACGCCCGAGTACGTGACATGTCCTGTCGTACTGAAACGCCGGGCAAATCGCGCACCGAATGACCTGTCGTACTGGAACGCATGACCGTCTCTGGGGGCCCCGATGACCTGTCGTACTGGAACGCATGACCTGTCGTACTGGAACGCATGACCTGTCGTACTGGAACGCATGACCTGTCGTACTGGAACGCCGGGGGTCCTCTCGAAGGTCCGATTCTCCGCATGATCTAGCCAAGAATCGAAGGTCAGCCCGAAGGCCCCCTACAGACTCTCCCTCCATACCCATCTCCTTCAGATTTTCCTTCAGGTCGCGTAGCGACCTGCTACGCGTACGCGAGGTTGTCCACAGCCGCCACGGCTGAGAGTCCCTCGCCCAGGTAGGCCGATTGAGCGCCCCGGGTGTTTCAGCCCCCCGCGTCCGGGCCAGGACTCACCACTCAGGCAGCCATGACGACGGCCCCCCTGGCCCTCCAGCTTCATCACCACGCCCCAGCCCTCAACAGCTGACAGACTCGCTCCTTAGCACCACGGCCAGCTCCAGCGCACTCCCCTCGCGCACCGTCTCACCCTGGCCCCGTGCTCACCTCTCAGGCGGCCATGACGACAGGTGGACACCCCCCACCCTGGCCCTGCGGCCCCCCATGGTGCCCCGTAGACCCGATCAGACCCCCAGACGGGTATTCCTGCCCCCGGTCCGTGAACGTCGCTCTACGGGGCACACAGCGCCGCACGAGGCCCCCGCCCCCGTGTCCTCCCGACCGTGGTCGCTCGCGCACGGCAGCGCCCCACCTCCGCTCGTGCCTCGGGCCCCGTGTCCGCGGGCGGGTCACAGATCCGCGTGGGCACGCCGATTCTGGGCCAAAAATCCAGACTCTCGGCGTCTGGAAATCTGGGCCTCGGCGGTCGGGCCGGCTGACCACTCCCCCACCCTCTAGGGCTCCTGCACCGGACATAGCTCCGCCCCCGGTCCCCGTAAGGGGAACGGGGGCGGGGACGGTCAGCGCGGCGGGGCCAGGGCGGCCATGTAGGCCCCCAGCACGGCGGCGCGGGTGCGGGCGGCCAGCTCGGGCAGCAGTCGCAGGTAGGTGCGCAGCTCCCCCACACACGCAGCGTCCAGGCGGGTGGGCACCAGGGCCGCATCGGCTGCGCCCACCGCCGCCACGGCCGCCGGGCCGATCCCGGCCGCAGTGTCGATCAGCGCCAGCGCGTACCCGGCCCTCCACCGGCGCACCACGTGGGCCAGGGCGGCCGGGTCTGCCCCGGTGAGCATGGGCCCGAGCACGGACGCCGGGGCCAGGGACACCCCGCCCAACACGGACCGGCGCACCGGCCGATCCTCGAACACAGGCACCGGGTAGGCGGGAGTGAGCGCGGCCATGGTGTCCCCGGCCGGGTCAGCGTCGATCACCAGCACGGGCAGACCGGCAGAGGCGGCCAGCTGCACGACCAGCAGGGACCGGCCCACCCCCTTGCCCGGGTGGCAGATCGTGACGACGCGGGCCATGTCCGGGCCCCTCTCCGCTGTCGGGCCACGCCGGGCCGGGTCTGGATATCCGGGGGCGGTGCGGACATGATTTCCACCCTGACCGGGTGAGCCACTCGCCACCGCTTTCGCTTCGCACGCTGCGGCGAGTGTAACACACGGGAAGAAGGGGGAGGGGGCGAATCGGCGTGTCGGGATCGGATGTGCGCCGGGCACGTGCAAGTGGTGACGCTGACGGCCGGTGCCTCCTCCCCTCGCGGGCATATCGCAATATGGAAATATGGCGATGTGAGCATGTCGTCACACCGGCACATCCCCACACGGGCACATCGGCATGTCGCACCGCGCCGGGCATGGCAGAGGGGCCAGCTGCGTGGGCGGCTGGCCCCTCTGGGGCGTGGTGTGAGGGGCGGGTCAGTGCAGGGGCACATCCTCGAAGGCGGGGGAGGGCTCGGCATCGGATGCGGCGTCGGCCGGGGCTGCGGGAGCGGGGGTGCCGCGGTGCAGGGGCAGGGAGGGGTCCTGGGGGTCCCCGGGGTAGGTCTGCTCCAGCGCTTCCAGGATCAAAGCCTTCAGGCTCTTGTTGGACGCGGCGCGCAGGTAGCCCAGTCGGGCGTGCATGTACTCGGGCAGTCCCACAGAGGTCATGCGCGTGGCGGTGGAGGTGCCCTCGGCGCGTGCCCCGAAGTCGGGGTAGGCGTCGGCGATGCTCACGGGCTTCTTGCGGGTCATCGGGTCATCAGCTCCGTCATCTCGGTGGCCAGGGTCCGCCACGGTTCGGTCAGGGTCGGCCAGTGGTTCCAGGCGCGGCGGATGCTCTCGCGCTGAGGGATCGAGGTCTCCAGCACCGCGGCCTCGGCCGCGTCCATCTCCGTGGACGCCTCGCGGTGACTGATCGTAGGCTTCGCGGCCCGGTTCACCAGTACGGCGTGCGGCATCCCGGCCGCCTCCAGGGCGGCGGCGGTGCGCAGCGCCTGGGTCAGGTCGGCCCCCCCCTGCTGGGTGGGCACGATGACGAACTGTGACCGGGCGAGCACGGCGCGCTGAACGTCCATGAGGCCCGGGGGAGTGTCGATCACCAGCACGTCGGCAGGAGCGGGCGTGGAGCGCAACGCGTCCAGGTTCACGGGGCTGTAGGGAATGGGGACGGGCGCGGTCTGCGCGGCCGCGTCCAGCCACTGTGTGGCCGATCCCTGGGGGTCGGCGTCCCATAGGGACACCGGCACGCCCAGCTCGTGCAGGGCGGCGGCCAGGTGGACGGAGACGGTCGTCTTGCCCACGCCGCCCTTGACGTTCACGACGGCGATCACCCCGCGGGGGCGGGGACTGTCGGGGGTGGGGGTGTTCGGGGTCATCAGCCGGCCTTCCAGTCGGGAGAGGGGGACGCCCTCACCCTAGCCGTCCATATGCAGATATGTCCATCTTCTAAGATGAGCATATGGATATATGCCCCCCCACGCGGCCCAGAGCATGCCCGCCGTAGGGGCGCCGCACGCCTGGGCGCATGCCCCGCGTCACTAGATGCACACACGGGCGCCCCCTCCCGCCTGCCGGGTCTTAGTGCAATGTGGGGTCAACCTGGGCCGTCTCGGGGGCCTGGCCTGCCAGTGGTGCTGGTAGCTGGGCCGCCCCTGCCGTCCTCGGCGGCGTGAGCTGCGCAGCCCCCGCCGTCGCCCCGCGCGGCCCCTGCCGCCCCCCCCCGGCGGCCGTCCGCCCGCCTAGCCGCCCCCACCGCCCCACGGCCTGCGTGAGCTGCCCGCCGCGCACCCGCCCGGCCCGGGCCCCGTCTGGCCCTCCCTCGGGGCCCTGCGGGCCGCTGTGGGGCCGTGTGGAGGGTCGCGTCCGTTCATGTGGTGGCCGGTGGCACGTGGGCCGGTGTTCGGGGCTGGGGGTGGGGGTGTGGGGGGCGGTTGTCCAGCTGGTCGGGGTCGGTCTGTGTCCGGGGGGTGAGGCTGTGGCCGGGGTGGGTGTGGGGGCAGCGGGTGCGCCGTGCCCATGGTGGGCCGGCTCAGTGCCGCCCGACCCGCCCCACCCTCTCCCAGGCCCGCCGTTACGCCACTTTCCGGCGGCGCGTCAGCGCCCCGCACACCACCTGTACGACGGGCACACCCCCGGTGGGGCACTGTCCCGGCGAGCGTAGCGAGCCTGGCCCCGCGCCAGCGGGGCGGGTGCGCGCCAGCGCACACCGGAGCAGGCGGCGGAGCCGCCCTGCTGC
>NZ_JAMYEH010000017.1:0-23239 GCF_033790745.1 Micrococcus sp. M4NT | reverse complement strand
TGCGGGGGGGGGGGGACCAGCGCCGGGCGGCGCGGATGGTGTGGGATTCGAACCCACGGTGCAGGGTTGCTGCACACCGGTTTTCAAGACCGGGTCCTTCGGCCGCTCGGACAACCATCCTCGACCGCGGTCCGCTCTCGAACCGCTCGGGCAACTCTACCGACTCGCCCCGCGGGAGGCTCGGGCCCGGTGGCCGCCGCGCCGCGGGCGGGGAGATGATGGGAGGAGGAGTCAGGACGCGGAACGAGGCGAGGAGACGTCATGGACGAGCACGGGACGAGTGCAGAGGCCGGGCACGGGGAGATGCTCGCGGTGCGGTACACGGGCGGGGAGGGCGACGCCGGGATCCGGGCCGCGCGCGAGGCGCGCCCCGGCGTCGGGCCGGGGGAGGTGCTCGTCCGCGTGGCCGCCGCGGGGCTGAACCGGGCGGACCTGATGCAGCGCGCCGGGGTGTATCCGCCGCCGTCGGGCGCCTCGGAGATCCCCGGCCTCGAGGTGTCGGGCACCGTCGTGGAGGTCGGCCCGGCGGCCGGGCTGCCGGGGGAGGGCCGGTTCGCCGTGGGCGACGAGGTGTGCGCGCTGCTCGCCGCCGGCGGGTACGCGGAGTACGTGGCCGTCCCCGCGGGCCAGCTCATGGCGGTGCCGGACGGGGTGGACCTGGTGGACGCGGCCGCCCTTCCGGAGGTGGCGTGCACGGTGTGGTCCACGATGTCCGAGCGAGGCGGCGTGCGCGCGGGCGACGTCGTGCTCGTGCACGGGGGCTCCGGCGGGATCGGCTCGTTCGCCGTCCAATACCTCGCGGCGATCGGCGGGCGCGTCCTCTCCACGGCGGGCGGGCCGCAGAAGTGCGAGCGCGTCCGCGCGCTCGGGGCCGAGGACGTCTTCGACCACCGGGCCGCCGAGCCGGGCGCGTTCGCGGAGTGGGTGCTCGAGCGCACGGGCGGGCGCGGGGCGGACGTGATCCTCGACGTCGTCGGCGGGCCCTACCTGGACGCGAACGTGCGGTGCCTGGCGGAGGAGGGCCGGATCGTCGTGATCGCCGCGCAGGGCGGGGTCAAGGCCGAGGGGTTCAACCTCATGCGGCTCGTGGCCAAGCGCGGGTGGCTCACGGGCGCCACGCTGCGCTCGCGGCCGGTGGTGGAGAAGGCGCGGATCGTGGCGGGGACGGAGAGGGCCGTGTCCCCGCTCGTGGCCGCGGGGCGGATCGACCTGTCCGTGGCGGCGCGCTTCCCGTTGGCCGAGGCGGCCGCCGCGCAGGAGTGGTTCGACCACGCCGCGCGTGCGGGCAAGGTCCTGCTCGTGACGGACCCCGCCGACGCGGATCGTGCGCCTGGCGAGCCCGGCGACGGCGCCGCGGAGGCCCGCGCGTGAGGGGGCCCTTCGCCCGCTTCCGGCAGGGGCGCAGCGACGACCGGGAGCTGGGCACCGGCCTGTGGCGACGCAGCCACGACCGCTTCGTGCGCGCGATGGACCGCTACTGGCAGGTGGTCCAGGACGCGCGCAGCCCCAGCGCGCTCACGCCGGAGGAGCACAACGGCGTCGTCCACGCCGGCAACGTGCTCGCGGACCGCGTCCCCGCCGTGCGGGCGCTGTGCGTGCGACTGCAGGAGACCCACCCCGGCGACGGCGAGCACATCCCCACCGCGGTGTCCGAGGTGCACCGGGAGCTCTCCCGGGCCTCCCACGAGCTCGCCGCCACGGCCCAGGCCGCCGCGATGTTCCGGCTGGGCCAGGGGACGGCGGACGCCGTGAGCCGCCACGCGGAGCGGACGCTCGGGCACGTGGCACGCGCGGAGGAGCTGGCGTCCCGGGGGTGATCCGCCCGGGCGCACGCCCGCGCCGGTCCCGGAACGGGAAGGACCCCGCCGCCTCGAGGAGGTGACGGGGTCCGTGGGAGCCCCCTGCCGGATTCGAACCGGCGACCTGCTCTTTACGAGGGAGCTGCTCTGGCCAGCTGAGCTAAGGAGGCACGTGACCGGCAACGGCCACGGCAGTCCATCCTACCCGGTTCGGAGCGCCGATTCCACCGGCACCTGATATGCGATCGTGACCGGATCCTCCGGCGGCGTTCACCCGGCCGCCATGCGCCCGTCAGCTGGCCGGGATGGACTGGGGTCCAGCCGATCCCACCCTTGGAGCCGTCCCATGCGCCTGCACCCCGCCGCCCCCGTCCGTCTCGGCCCAGGCCACACCGTTCCCCGGGCCGTGGGCGGGGGGCCCGCCGAGCCGTCCGCCGTCCCCGCCCGGTCTCCGCGCCCCTCGGACGTCCCGCTGCGCCTGGCCGTGGTGGACATGTCCGGGACCTCGATCGTGGAGGGAGGGCTGCAGGACACCGCGTTCTCCGAGGCCCTCGCGGCACACGGCGTGACGGCTGGGACGCCCGAGCACGATCGGGCGGTCCGCACCTTCGAGCAGCAGCGGGGCACCTCCCGCAGCGCGGTGTTCCGAGAGGTGTTCCCCGAGCGCGCGGCCGCGCTGGCCGCCACCCGCTCCTTCGAGACCGCCTTCGACCGGCTGCTCGCCGAGCACGGCGTGCGGGCCGTGCCGGGGGCGGAGGAGGCGCTCACGCGCCTGAGGGAGCTCGGCCTGGACCTGTGCCTGTGCACCGGATACGCCCGCCACACGCAGAACATGATCCTCGAGTCCCTGGGCTGGATGGGCCTCGCGGACCTCAGCCTCTCTCCCGACGACGCGGGCCGCGGCGTGCCCTACCCGGACATGACGCTCACGGCCCTGCTCGCCCTCGACCACGAGGACGTGCGCAGCGTGCTCACGGTGGGGGACACGGCCGCCGACATCCTGGCGGGGCGCCGCGCGGGCGCGGGGCTGGTGGTGGGCGTGCGCTCGGGGGAGGGCGACGCCGGGCAGCTGTGGGAGGCCGGCGCCGACCACGTGGTCGACTCGCTCGGCCAGGTCCCCGGGCTCGTCGAGGTCCGCGGCTGACTCAGCCGCGAGCGCCGGAACGGGCCCGGCGCGGCAGGAGCGCGAGCATCATGGCCTCCAGGGCCAGCTGCTCCGGCACGTTGCCGGCGAGCCGGGTCCGGGCCTGGGCCACGGCGTCGATCCGGGCCACCACGTCCGCCGAGGAGCCCGCGGCCCCGCGTGCGTACGCCTCGATCTCCGCGCGGCGGTGCTCGTTGATCAGCTCGCCCTCCGCGCCCAGCTGCACGCGCAGCACGTCCCGGAAGAGGCCGATCACGTCGATCATCGCCCGGTCCAGCGCGTCCCGCACGGAGCGCTTGCGGCGCCGGGCCTGCTCCTCCTCGAGGCGCTTGACGTGATGGCGCAGCTTGGGCGGCACGGCCTCCGAGCCCTCGATGCCGAGCGCGCGGCGCAGCCCGGCCAGCTCCTCCGCGTCCCGCGCGGCCGAGGAGGACTCCGCCTCGGCGCGGGAGACCTCGGCCAGCTCGGCCGCCGTCGCCATCGCATCGGAGACCGCGGTGGCCCGCAGGGGCAGGGAGAGGACGGCCTCCCGGCGGCGCAGCGCCTCGGGGTCCCGGGCCAGGCGCCGGGCCATGCCCACGTGGGACTGCGAGATCCGGGCGGTGAGGAGCGCGGTGTCCGTGTCCAGCCCGTCCCGGCGGTGCAGCAGCGCGGCCACGTCCTCGACGGCCGGGATCCGCAGGGTCACGAGCCGGCAGCGGGAGCGGATGGTGGGCAGCACGTCCGCCGGGGAGGGCGAGCAGAGCATCCAGACGGTCCGCTCCGGGGGCTCCTCGATGGCCTTGAGCAGCACGTTGGTGGCCCGCTCGGTCATGCGGTCCGCGTCCTCCATGAGGAAGATCCGCCACCGGCCCGTGGCGGGGGTGGACTGGCCGGTCTCCACGAGGGCGCGCACGTCCTCGATCCGGTAGCTCACGCCCTCCGTGGCCAGCACGGTGACGTCCGGATGCGTCCCCGCCAGGGCGGTGCGGCACGCGTGGCACCGCCCGCAGCCGCGCTGCAGGGGATCGGGGGACTCGCACTGCAGGGCGGCGGCGAAGGCGCGCGCCGCCGTCGAGCGCCCGGAGCCGGGAGGGCCGGTGAAGAGCCACGCATGCGTGGGGCGCTCCTCGGCCGCGGCGCGCCGCAGCTGGGCCACGACCGCGTCCTGGCCCGCGAGGTCGGCGAACACGCCGGCGGTCTCCGGCGCCGTCTCCCCGATCATCGGGCCGCCGCCGTCAGGACGCGCTCCACGATGCGGCGGGTCAGCTCCTCCGGCGGGCGCGCCGCGTCCAGCACGAGGTAGCGCGCGGGCTCCTGGTGGGCGCGGGCCAGGAACGCGGCGCGCAGGGTGCCGTGGGCCGAGGCCGTCTCCTGCTCCATCCGGTCCGGGGCACCGCCCCCGGCGCGCTCGCGCCCGGTGCGGCGGCCGGCGGCCGTCTCCGGTTCCGCGTCCAGCAGCACGGTGAGGTCCGGGACGAGCCCGTCCGTGGCCCACGCGTTCAGCTCGGCGATCCGCGGCGCGCCCAGGCCGCGCACGGCCCCCTGATAGGCGATCGAGGAGTCCACGTACCGGTCCGTGATCACGACGCGCCCGGCCGCGAGAGCGGGGCGCAGCGTGCGCTCCACGTGGGCGGAGCGGGCCGCCGCGAAGAGCAGGGCCTCCGTGCGCGGGTCCACGGGGGCGTGCGCCGGATCCAGGATGAGCGCCCGGAGGAGCTCGCCCAGGTCCGATCCGCCGGGCTCGCGGGTGAGCAGCACGTCACGTCCGGCCGCGCGCAGGGCCTCGGCGAGGGCGCGCGCCTGCGTCGACTTCCCGGAGCCGTCCGTGCCTTCGAGGGCGACGAACAGGCCGGGATGTGCTGCTCCGGGGTGCTCGGGCGAGGTGCTCACCCCCCGAGCCTAGACGGAGGGGTGGACGCCGAGGCACCCTGTGGACGACGCCGCCCGGCGCCCCCCCTGCCTCTAGACTGGCGGGCATGAGCGCTCCCATGGTCTTCGCCCTCACGTTCGAGCACTGGCTGTTCCAGGCGATGGCGCTCGTGGCCGTGGGCGTCGAGATCTGGGCGTTCGCGGACGTGCTCCGCCGCGGCCCCGCCGAATTCCTGCGTGCCGGCCAGCGGGACCGCAGCTTCTGGCTGCTGCTCACCGGCATCGCGCTCGCGGTGGGCGCGATGGGCCTGCTCATGGGCGCCGGCCTCGGCATGTTCAGCATCGCTGCGGTCTGCGTGGCCGCCGTCTACCTCGCCGGTCCGCGCGGAGAGCTGCGCCTCTACAGCCGCTGAACGCTCCGCCTGCTCGGCCGCTGAGGGCTGCGGCTCCGCGCCGCTCCCGCCCGCATCACGCCGACGGCGCCACCGCGTCCCAGCGCACGCTCAGCTCCCCGCGCCGCCACTGGTGCGCGCGCCCCAGCACCGGCCACCCCTCGGTCCGCAGAGCGTCCGCCGTCGCGATCCAGCGCTGCCTCGGCCCGTAGGGCGCGAGCGGGGCGAAGCGCTCCCACGCCGCGTCGGCGGCGGCGAGGAACCGGTGCACGGGCTCGCCGGGCACGTGTCGGTGGATGAGGGCCTTGGGGAGGCGCTCGGCGACGTCGCTGGGCCGGGCGAAGGCGCCGAAGCGCATCGCCACCGTGAGCGAGTGAGGCCCCTCCGGGCGCAGGTCCACCCACGCCACCCGCCGCCCGTCCTCGGAGCACGTGCCCTCCACGAGCACGCCGCCCTCGGCGAGGCGGGACCGCATCATGGCCCACACGTCGGGCACGTCCTCCTCGCGGTACTGGCGCAGCACGTTGAAGGCCCGCACCACCGTCGGCGCGCGGGGGACCGCCAGTTCGAAGCCGCCCACCTCCCATGTCAACCCGGGGACGCCGGCTGCGCGCTCACGGGCACGGGCCACGCGTGCCGGGTCGATCTCCAGGCCCGTCAGCTCGAGCTCCGGGTTCACGGCGCGCAGGCGGTGGAACATCTCGACGGCGGTCACGGGCTCGGCGCCGAAGCCGAGGTCCACCACGAGGGGCCTCGGGGTGCGGCGCAGCAGGGGGCCATGGACGTCGGCGAGCCAGCGGTCGACCCGGCGCATGCGCTGGGCGAAGGTCGTGCCCCGCGTGACGTGCCCCTGGGGCCCGCGCGCCACGCCGCGGGCCGCCGTCACGGGCGCGCGCAGCCGCCGGGCCTTCTCCACCATGACCGCCAGCCTAGGCGAGCGCTCCGGCCGCCGGCGGACGTCGGAGGCGGGCCGCAGCGGGGCCGTCCCTGGCCCGGCGTGAGGGGGCCCCGCCTATCATGGGGCCATGGCGAACACCACTTACACGCTGGTCCTGCTGCGGCACGGCCAGAGCGACTGGAACGAGAAGAACCTCTTCACCGGCTGGGTGGACGTGCCGCTCACCGAGAAGGGCCGGGCCGAGGCGACGCGCGGCGGTGAGCTCATGGCGGCCGAGGGCATCGCCCCGGACGTGCTGCACACCTCCCTGCTGAAGCGCGCCATCACCACCGCCAACCTCGCGCTCGAGGCCGCGGACCGCCAGTGGATCCCGGTCAAGCGCGACTGGCGCCTGAACGAGCGCCACTACGGCGCCCTCCAGGGCAAGGACAAGGCCCAGGTGAAGGAGGAGTTCGGCGAGGAGCAGTTCATGGTGTGGCGCCGCTCGTTCGACACCCCGCCGCCCGCACTCGACGACTCGTCCGAGTTCTCTCAGGCCGGGGAGGAGCGCTACGCCGAGCTGGGCGACGACGCCCCGCGCACCGAGGCCCTGAAGAACGTCATCGACCGCCTCCTGCCCTACTGGGAGGCCGAGATCGTGCCGGACCTCAAGGCTGGGAAGACGGTGCTCGTGGCCGCCCACGGCAACTCGCTGCGCGCGCTCGTGAAGCACCTGGACGGGATCTCCGACGAGGACATCGCCGGCCTGAACATCCCCACCGGCATCCCGCTCGTGTACGAGCTGGACGAGGACCTCAAGCCCGTCACCCCGCACGGCCGCTACCTGGACCCGGAGGCCGCCGCCGCCGGTGCCGCCGCCGTGGCCGCGCAGGGTCAGAAGCACTGACGTCCCCACGCGCGACGACGGGCCGGGCCCCCTCCTGTGAGGAGGGGGCCCGGCCCGTGGTGCAGGAGGAGTCAGGCGCCGTTGGCGTCCGCGCCGCGGTGGTGGTGGCATTCGCCCGTCACCAGGTAGCGGACCTTCAGCGCGACGGCGAGACCGTGGTCGGTGAACCGCTCGAAGTACCGCGAGGCCAGGGTGACGTCGGTGGTCGTGGAGGGCGAGGCTGTCCAGTCGGGTGACGCGATGGCCCGGAACACGGACAGGTGCAGGGCGTTCACGTCCACGTTCAGGGCGTGGATGCGGTCCGCGTGGGCCAGGTCCTGGGTCTCGAGCAGGAGGACGGCCTCCTCGGCCACCTCGACGGCGGCGTCCGCCAGCTGCGTGAAGACGGGGCGCACGGCCTCCGGGATCACGTGCTCCGGGTACCGCAGCCGGGTGAGCTGGGCGATGTGCCGGGCGAGGTCGCCCATGCGCTCCAGCGAGGAGCTCATCCGCAGCGAGGCGACGACGGTGCGCAGGTCCGTGGCCACCGGGGCCTGGAGGGACAGGAGACGGACGGCCTGATCGTCGAGGGACTCCTGGAGCATGTCGATGCGGGCGTCCTCGGAGATGACCCGCTCCGCTCCGTGCACGTCCGCGGTCTCGAGCGCCGTGCGCCCGTCGAGGGCGGCGCGGTGGACGAGGCGGGCGATCTCCACGAGGTCGCGTCCCAACCGGTCGAGGTTGGCGCGGTACAGCTCCCTCATGACGTCCTCTCCGCGTGCGGGCGCACTGTCTGCCGTGCTTCCTGCCGTGCTGCGCCCCTTCAATGAAGCATTCACCATGTCAGGTGGAGGTGAACACGGCATGAACGGCGCCCGGCGGCGGATCGACGCTCTCCTGGCCGCCCGGTCGCCCCGTGCCGCAGGCTAGGCTGGGCGCGTGGATCCCGTCATCATCGGCCTCCTCTGCGGACTGGTCGGACTGCTCATCGGAGTGGCCTCCATGCTGGCCTTCCGGGCATCCGAGCGCTCGCGCACGGTGGACCTGGCCGTCGAGGAGCCCACCCTCGCTCCCGGCACCGCGGAGGTTCTCTCCGTCATCGGCCGTGCCTACGTGGTGGTGGACGCCGTCGACGGCGTGGTGCGCGCCAATCCGTCCGCCTACGCCTTCGGCCTCGTGCGGGGCCACTCCCTCGTCCACGAGCAGCTGTGCGAGTTCACGGGCGCCGTCCGCTCGGACGGCGTGATCCTCGAGCGGCGGATCGAGCTCTCGCGCGGCCCGCTGGCCCCCTCGAGCCTCGTGGTGGAGCTGCGGGTGGCCCCGCTGGACGAGGAGTACATCCTCATCCTCGCCGACGATCGCACGGACCTGACCCGCACGGAGGCCATGCGCCACGACTTCGTGGTCAATGTGTCCCACGAGCTGAAGACGCCCGTGGGTGCCATCTCCCTGCTCTCGGAGGCCATCGGGGACGCGGCGGAGGACGAGGAGGCCGTGCGCCGCTTCGCGATGCGCCTGGGCATCGAGTCGAAGCGGCTCACCGCCCTCGTGCAGGACATCATCGAGTTCTCCCGGCTCCAGGCCAAGGACGTGGTCCAGGAGGGCCGCGCCGTCGACCTGCGGACCGTGGTCCTCGAGGCCGTGGACCGCCTGCGCCTCACGGCGGAGGCCCGCGGCATCACCCTGAAGGTCGGCGGCCGCATGGACGCCATGGTCCACGGGGACCCGGACCAGCTGATGACGGCGGTGCGCAACCTCATCGACAACGCGGTGCGCTACTCCCCGGACGGCACCACCGTGGGCATCGGGCTGAGCGCGCACGACGGGCTGGCCCAGGTGACCGTCACGGACCAGGGCATCGGCATCAGCCCGGAGGACCAGGAGCGCGTGTTCGAGCGCTTCTACCGCGTGGACGCGGCCCGCTCCCGCCAGACCGGCGGCACGGGCCTGGGCCTGAGCATCGTCAAGCACGTGGTGATCAACCACGGCGGCGAGGTCACGCTGTGGTCCCAGCCGGGACGCGGCTCCACCTTCACCATCCGGCTGCCCGAGTGGGAGGACGACGGCAGCCCCGTCGTCGGCGGGCAGGCCGGCACCCATGTCACGCAACGCCGCGGTCATCGAGTGACCGCATCGGCCGCACCCCGGAAGGAGATCAGCGCATGAGCCGCATCTTGATCGTGGAGGACGAGGAGTCGTTCAGCGACCCGCTGTCCTACCTCCTCAACAAGGAGGGCTTCGAGGTCACGGTGGCCGCGGACGGCAACGAGGCGCTCGCGGAGTTCGAGCGCTCCGGTGCGGACCTCATCCTGCTCGACCTCATGCTCCCGGGGATGTCCGGGACGGAGGTCTGCCGCCAGGTGCGCCAGCGCTCCAACGTCCCGGTCATCATGCTGACCGCCAAGGACTCGGAGATCGACAAGGTCGTGGGCCTGGAGATCGGGGCGGACGACTACGTCACCAAGCCCTACTCCTCCCGTGAGCTCGTGGCCCGCGTGCGCGCGGTCATGCGCCGCCAGGGGGAGCCCGAGGAGCTCGTGGCCTCCACCGTGGCAGCCGGCCCGGTGCGCATGGACATCGAGCGGCACGTGGTGGCGGTGGACGGCCAGCAGGTCTCCCTGCCGCTCAAGGAGTTCGAGCTGCTGGAGATGCTGCTGCGCAACGCCGGCCGCGTCCTCACCCGCGGCCAGCTCATCGACCGCGTGTGGGGCTCGGACTACGTGGGGGACACCAAGACCCTCGACGTCCACGTCAAGCGCCTGCGCTCCAAGATCGAGCCGGACCCCTCGAGTCCGCGGCATCTGGTGACCGTCCGCGGCCTGGGCTACAAGTTCGAGGCCTGAGACCGGCCGGCCTCCGCGCGGGACGACGTCGGCCCCGCACCTCCGGCGAGGAGGATGCGGGGCCGACGTGGCGGTGCTGGGCTCAGTGGCCCTCGCCGTAGTGCAGGCTCTCCTCGTGGAGGTGGCCCTCGAGCTCCTCGTCCGAGGGGCTGACGCCCTCGGGCAGCAGGTCGCGGTACTGCTCCTGCGTGGCGGACATCAGCGGCACCCGGGCCTCGGTCTCGAAGCCCTGGCCCTTGATGACCACGGGGAGCAGCTCGCCGACCCAGGCGTCCTTGCGCTCCAGGGCGATGTCCTGGTCTTCGAGGACGACCGTCTCACCGGCGGGCACGTCGACGGTGGCGGAGCCGCCCGTCGGCGTGGTGAAGGTGTACGCCATGTCCTGGTCCGAGGGGTTCTCCAGGGAGCCGATCAGGCGCGCCGGACCCGAGTCCCCTGCGCCCACGAGGAGGAGGTTGGAGTAGCGGATGAACCCCTCCGAACTGCCGTTGACGCCGTCGGAGGCGGAGTACTGGATGCCGGTGGCGACGGGGCTCACGGCGGAGCAGCCGGTGACGCCCAGGAGGGCGGCGGCGGCGACGGCGCCCGCGGCGAGGCGGCGCCGGGCGGGCCGGGTGGCGGCGAACTTCACGGGGTTCTCCTACAGGTGCGAGGGCGGAGGGGCCCGGTCGGGGCCTCACCCGTCAGGGTACCGCATGGGCGGATGCCGCCCCCTGATCGCTCCGGCGGCCCCACTACCACAGGGAGCGGCCTGGAGAGGGGGGACGCGCGCGGGGAAATGGCTTATCCGTGGTAGAATGAGCCGTCTGGAAAGGGGCACATCACATGGTTTTTGAGGTCGGAGAGACCGTCGTCTACCCCCACCACGGTGCTGCGCGGATCGAGGAGATCAAGATGCGCACCGTCAGGGGTGAAGAGAAGATGTATCTCAAGCTCAAGGTGGCGCAGGGTGACCTGACCATCGAGGTCCCGGCGGAGAACGTGGACCTCGTGGGAGTGCGTGACGTCGTGGACTCCGAGGGTCTGGACCACGTGATCGAGGTGCTGCAGGCCGAGCACGTCGAGGAGCCCACCAACTGGTCCCGCCGGTACAAGGCGAACCTGGAGAAGCTCGCGAGCGGTGACGTCAACAAGGTCGCCGAGGTCGTCCGCGACCTGTGGCGCCGCGACCAGGACCGCGGGCTGTCGGCCGGGGAGAAGCGCATGCTCTCCAAGGCGCGCCAGGTGCTGGTGTCCGAGCTCGCGCTCGCCAAGAAGACCTCCGAGGAGGAGGCCGAGGGCATGCTGGACAAGGTGCTCGAGGGCTGACCCTCCGCCGTCGCGGACGGATCGGAAGACATGGACAGGACCTGCGTCGGAGACGCAGGTCCTGTCCATGTCTGCAGGTCCTGCAGTGCGGGCCGTCCCTAGGATGGGGGCCATGCCCACCGCGCTCGTGATCGCCGCCGCCGGCTCCGGCACCCGCCTCGGCGCGGGGATGCCCAAGGCCCTCGCCCCGCTCGCGGACGGGCGTGCCCTCCTCGCCCACTGCCTGGACGCCGTCGCCGCGGCCCGGGACGCCAGAACGTCGCTGGACGCCGTCGTCGTGCTGGTCCCCGCGGACCCCGACGGCGGTGCGCGGGTCCGCGCGGTCGTCGCCGAGGGGCGGGCCCGGCTCGGGGTGCCCGTGGCCTGCGTGCCCGGCGGCGCCGAACGGGCGGACTCCGTGCGCTCCGGGCTCGCCGCCGCCGACCGCGCCCTGGGGCGCGGGGTGCCCGGTCCGCGCCACGTCCTCGTGCACGACGCCGCCCGCGCACTCACGCCGCCGGCCGTGTTCGCCGCGGTGCAGGAGGCGCTGGACGCCGGCGCCGTCGCCGCGATCCCCGGAGTCCCGCTGACGGACACGGTGAAGGAGGTCGTGCTGGCGGACGCAGGAGCGGCGCCGGGCGAGCGGACCCTGCGCCTCACGGTGCGCGGCACCCCGCTCCGCGGCGGACTGCGCGCCGTCCAGACCCCGCAGGGCTTCGACCTGGACGCGCTGCTCGCCGCCCACGAGGCCGTCCGCGCCGATCCCGCCCGGGACGCCGCCGCCCTCACGGACGACGCCATGGTGATGGAGGCCGCGGGCCATGCCGTCGCGGTGGTGCCCGGCCACGCCGAGGCGTTCAAGGTGACCACCCCGCTGGACCTGGACCTGGCGGCCGCGCTCCTCGCGCGCCGCCCCGCCGACCGCACGCCCGACGAGAGGACCGCCATGGCCGACGCCACCGCCACCCAGACCCCCGCCCTCCCCGTGCTGCCCCGCACCGGCATCGGCACGGACATCCACCAGTGGGCACCCGAGGACGCCCCGCGCCCGCTGTGGCTCGGCGGGATCCACTGGCCCGGCGAGCGCGGCGTCGCCGCCACGTCCAACGGCGACGTCGCGGCCCACGCCATGTGCAACGCGCTGCTCTCCGCCGCGAGCCTCGGCGACCTCGGCGCCGTCTTCGGCACGGATCGCTGGGAGATGAAGGACGCGACGGGCGAGGACATGCTGCGCGAGGTGCTGCGCCTGCTGGCGGAGGCCGGCTTCCGTGTGGGCAACGTGGCCGTGCAGGTCATCGCCCCGCGTCCCAAGGTGGGCACGCGCCGGGCGGAGATGGAGGCCGCGCTCTCGGCCGCGCTCGACGGCGCCCCTGTGTCCGTCAGCGCCGCGACGACGGACGGGCTGGGGTTCATCGGAGCGGGCGAGGGGCTCGTCGGGCTGGCCACGGCGCTCGTGGTGCCCGCCCACTAGGCTGAACCCGCCCCCGACCGCCCTGCTCAGGCTCGCTGACCCACGACTCTCTGACACAAGACAAGGACGCCGCCCCATGGCCCAGCGCTTCTATGACACCCGCACCGCGCAGATCAGGGACTTCGAGCCCCTCGTGCCCGGCCAGGCCTCGGTCTACTACTGCGGGGCCACGGTGCAGGGCATGCCGCACGTGGGGCACGTGCGCAGCGCGATCGTGTTCGACGTGCTCATCCGCTGGCTCGAGGCCACGGGGCTGCGGGTCACCTCCGTCCGCAACGTGACGGACATCGACGACAAGATCCTCGACCGCTCCGCCGCCTCCCACGCCCCCGGCTTCGAGGCCTCGGATCTCTACCCGGCGCAGGAGCCGTGGTGGGCGCTGGCCTACCGCTTCGAGAACGCCTTCGACGCCGCCTACCTCGCGCTCGGAGTCCGCCGGCCCACCTATGAGCCGCGCGCGACGGGCCACGTCCCGGAGATGTTCGCGCTCATCCGGCGGCTCCTGGACCGCGGTCACGCGTACGCCGCGGCCGACGGCTCCGGGGACGTGTACTTCGACGTGCGCTCGTGGGAGCGCTACGGCGAGCTGACCCGCCAGCGCGTCGAGGACATGCAGGACGCCCCCGACGCGGACCCGCGCGGCAAGCGCGACCCGCGCGACTTCGCCCTGTGGAAGGGCGCGAAGGAGGGCGAGCCCGCCACCGCGGTGTGGGAGTCCCCGTGGGGTGCGGGCCGCCCCGGCTGGCACCTGGAGTGCTCCGCCATGTCCACCAAGTACCTGGGCGCCGAGTTCGACATCCACGGCGGCGGCCTGGACCTGCGCTTCCCGCACCACGAGAACGAGCTCGCCCAGTCGGCCGCGGCCGGCGACGGGTTCGCCCGCTTCTGGCTGCACAACGGCCTCGTCACGTACGAGGGCGAGAAGATGTCCAAGTCCGTGGGCAACACCATCTCCCCGGAGGAGATGCTCGGCATGGCTCGCCCGAAGGCCGTCCGCTACTTCCTCGGCCAGGCCCACTACCGCTCCCAGCTGGACTACCGTCCCGGCGCCCTCCAGGAGGCCGCCGCCGCGGTGGAGCGCATCGAGAACTTCGTGGACCGCGCCCGTGCGCAGACCCCCGACGACGCCGCCGGCACCTCCGGCGCGCCGCTCGCCGAGCGCGTGCCCGCGGCCTTCCGCGCCGCGATGGAGGACGATCTCAACGTGCCGCAGGCGCTCGCGGCCGTGCACGAGGCCGTCCGCGCGGGCAACACGGCGCTCGCCGCGGGCGACGCCGCCGCCACCGCGGCGCGCCTCGCGGAGGTCAGCGCGATGACGGCCGTGCTCGGCCTCGACGACGTCCCGGAGGCGGCCGCGGGCGGCGCCGGTCCCGAGGCGGCCGCGCTCGACTCCCTCGTGCGCTCGCAGATCGCGGCCCGCGCCGAGGCCCGCGCGGCCAAGGACTGGGCCGCCGCGGACCGCATCCGGGACGCGCTGGCCGCGGCCGGCGTCGTGGTGGAGGACGGCGCCGAGGGCGCCACGTGGCGCCTGGAGGGCTGACACCTAGACTGGAGGCCGATCCGGCGCGCCGAGCAGGCGGCGTCGACCCCAGCCCCACCCACAGCAGGAGTCCCCCTCATGTCCACCGCACCCCGCTCCGGCGGATCCCGCAAGCCCCAGGGCAAGAAGGGCCCGCTGAAGGGCACCGGCGGCCACGGCCGCAAGGCCCTCGAGGGCCGCGGCCCCACGCCCAAGGCGGAGGACCGCACGTACCACAAGGCGCACCGCTCGAAGCAGCTGGCCGAGCGCTCCGCCGCGAAGCGCCCCGGCGCCGGCCCGCAGCGCGCCGCCCGCCCCAAGCTCTCCGACGAGACGGTCTCCGGGCGCAACCCCGTGGTCGAGGCCCTGCGCGCCGGCATCCCCGCCAAGGCGCTGCACGTGGCGGTGCGGATCGAGGTGGACGACCGCGTCCGCGAGGCCCTGCGCCTGTGCGCCGAGCAGGGCGTGCCGGTCATGGAGAACACCAAGCCCGAGCTGGACCGCCTCTCCGCCGACGCGATCCACCAGGGCCTCGTCCTGCAGATCCCGCCGTACGAGTACGCGGACGCGCTCGACCTGGCCCGAGAGACCCTCGAGAAGGGCGAGAAGGGGCACCTGCGCACCGCGCCGCTGCTGATCGCCCTCGACGGCATCACCGACCCCCGCAACCTGGGCGCCATCATCCGTGCCGGCTCCGCGTTCGGCGCGGACGGCGTGATCGTCCCGGAGCGCCGCTCCGTGGGCGTCACGGCGACGGCGTGGCGCACCTCCGCGGGCGCGGCGGCCCGCGTGCCCGTGGCCCAGGCGGGCAACCTCAACAACACCCTCGCGGAGCTGCACCGCATGGGCTACTTCGTGCTCGGCCTCGACGGCGACGGCGACGTCTCCCTGCCCGGCCTCGAGCTCGCCACCGAGCCCCTCGTGCTCGTGGTGGGCGCCGAGGGCAAGGGCCTGTCCCGCCTCGTGCGCGAGCACTGCCAGCAGATCGTCTCGATCCCGATCGACTCGACCATGGAGTCCCTCAACGCCTCGATGGCCGTGGGCATCTCCCTCTACGAGATCTCGACGCGCCGCGCCGGCGCGCGCTGAACCCCCAGCGGTGCCTGTCCGGCCGTCGGCCCCCGCGGATCCCCTCCCGAGGATGCGCGGGGGCCGTCTGCGTCAGGGCTGATGTCGTCTGGGCCGGACGCCTCGGTGCCGAGGACATCCGTTCCCCGCGGCGCGTGGTCGACGTCACAATGTCCACATTTTCATGGGTCATATTGCGCGTGATGCAGTTCACACTGCACAGTGATGGTCACTGTGACCACGCGGCCACCCCCGCGGGCGCAGCCCCCCTGACGCACCCTGCCTGCAGAACGAGGTCCTCGTCCCATGAACCACCGTTCCCTTCGCATCACCGCCGCCCTCGCCGCCGTCGCCCTCGGGCTCACCGCGTGCGGCGGGTCCGGCTCGGCCGACTCCGCCTCCTCCTCGGCGGCGGGCTCCGCCGGGGGCTCCTCCGCTGCGGTCGAGGAGTACACCGTGGGCATCAACCAGCTGACCACCCACCCGGCCCTCGACGCCACGCGTGAGGGCTTCAAGGAGGCCTTCGCCGACGCCGGCCTGAAGGTGGAGTTCGACGAGCAGAACGCCCAGGGCGACCAGGCGACCGTCACCTCCATCGCCTCCACCTTCGCGTCCGCGTCGGACGTCGACCTCGTGGCCGCGATCGCCACCCCGGCTGCCCAGGGCACCGCCTCCGCCGTGCAGGACAAGCCGGTCGTGTTCATGGCCGTCACGGACCCGAAGGCCGCCGAGCTCGTGAAGGCGGACGACGCCCCGGGCGGCAACGTCACCGGCGTCTCCGACCGCAACCCGGTGAAGGAGCAGCTGCAGCTGCTCAAGGACGTCAAGCCGGATGCCAAGACCGTGGGCATCGTCTACAACTCGGGTGAGGTCAACTCCAAGGTCCAGGTGGACCAGGCCAAGGCTGCCGGCAAGGAGCTGGGCCTCGAGGTGAAGGAGGCCACGATCACCAACTCGTCCGAGGTCCAGCAGGGCGTCCAGGCGCTCGGCGACGTGGACGGCATCTACGTCCCCACGGACAACGCCGTGGTCTCCGCGCTCGAGACCGTCCTGTCCTACGGCAAGGACAAGAAGGCGCCCGTGATCTCCGCGGACACCGACTCGGTGGAGAAGGGCGCCCTGGGCACCTTCGGCATCGACTACAAGGAGCACGGCAAGCAGGCCGGCGAGATGGCGGTGAAGATCCTCCGGGACGGCGCCAAGCCGGAGTCCACCCCGGTCGGCTTCGCCGACCCCGCCTCCCTCGAGCTGGTCCTGAACAAGGAGGCCGCGACGTCCTTCGGCGTCGAGCTCCCCCAGGAGCTGCTCGGCAGGGCCGACGAGGTGATCGGCGGCTGACCGCCCTCCTCCGGTGATCCCGGTCGGCCCCGGACGCGCCCGTGTCCGGGGCCGATGCGCGGATCCCGCGTCTCTTCCCCTCCCGGCCCCGCCTCCGAAAGGCCCCCCATGATCACCGCAGTGGAGCTCGGTCTGATCTACGCCGTCATGGCACTCGGCGTGTACCTGACCTTCCGCATCCTCGACTTCCCCGACCTCACGGTGGACGGCTCGTTCACCACGGGCGCCGCCACGGCGGCCGTCCTGATCACGAACGACGTGCCCGTCGCCCTCGCCCTGCTCGCCGCGTTCGTCGTCGGCTGCCTCGCGGGCCTCGTGACAGGCCTGCTGCACACGAAAGGCCGGATCGACGGGCTCCTCGCCGGCATCCTCACCATGATCGCGCTGTACTCGATCAACCTCCGGATCATGGGCAAGGCCAACATCCCGCTGCTCGGCCAGGACACGCTGTTCACCTGGCTCGCGGACATGGGCCTGGCGCGGAGCATCGGCTCCATCGTGGTCCTGTTCCTCGGCGTGTTCGTGCTCAAGCTGGTCATCGACTGGTTCCTGCACACGGACCTGGGCCTCGCGCTGCAGGCCACGGGCGACAACGAGGAGATGATCCGCTCCTACGGCGTCTCCACGGACCGGATGAAGATCCTCGGCCTCATGCTCTCCAACGGCCTCGTGGGCCTGTGCGGCGCGCTGCTGGCCATGTACCAGGGCTTCGCGGACATCAGCATGGGCATCGGCCTGATCCTCGTGGGCCTCGCGTCCGTGATCGTGGGCCAGGCGATCTTCGGCCAGCGCACGGTCTTCATGGCCACGCTCGCCGTGATCGTGGGCGCCGTGCTCTACCGCATCATCATCCAGCTCGCGCTCAACGCGGGCCTGAACCCCAATGACATGAAGCTCATCTCCGCCCTGCTCGTGGTCCTCGCACTCCTCCTGCCGCGGTTCGGGTTCGCGAAGCGGCTGAGCCTGCGCTCGCGGCACACCACGGCCGAGCCCGTCTCACAGCGGACCGGCGCCCCGACGCCGGCCGACGACGCGGTGGCCGAGGGCGCCGCCGCGTACGCATCCGCCCCGAAGGAGGCACCCCGTGCTTGAGATCCACGACGTCTCGAAGACCTTCTTCCCGGGCACCGTCAACGAGCGCCGTGCCCTGCGGGGCATCGACCTGCGTCTGGCGGAGGGCGACTTCGTCACGGTCATCGGCTCCAACGGCGCCGGCAAGTCGACCATCCTCAACACCATCGCGGGCAAGCTGACGCCGGACTCCGGCACCGTGAGCGTGGGCGGCCGGGACGTCACCCGGATGCCCGACCATCGACGCGCCTCCTGGATCGGCCGCGTGTTCCAGGACCCGACGGCCGGCACCGCGCCCTCGCTGAGCATCGAGGAGAACATGGCGCTCGCGTGGCGCCGCGGCCACACCCGCGGCCTCTCCCGTGGCGTGACCGCGTCCCGCCGTGCGGTGTTCCGGGAGGAGCTCACCAAGCTCGAGCTCGGTCTCGAGGACCGCCTCACCTCGAAGGTGGGCCTGCTCTCGGGCGGCCAGCGCCAGGCGCTCAGCCTGCTCATGGCCACGTTCTCCGGGCCGAAGATCCTGCTGCTGGACGAGCACACGGCCGCGCTGGATCCGTCCCGTGCCGAGCTCGTCACCCGCCTGACCCGGCAGGTGGTTGCGGAGCGCTCGCTCACCACGCTCATGGTCACGCACAACATGTCGCAGGCGCTCGAGGTGGGCGACCGGCTGATCATGATGCACGACGGTCAGGTGATCCTCGAGCTGGATGCGGCCCAGAAGGCTCGCATGACCCCCGCCGACCTCCTCGCGGAGTTCGGCAAGATCAAGGGCGCCGTGGTGGATGACAAGACGATGCTCTCCTGATGCCCCGGTCCCGGGCGGGTCGGACCCGCCCGGGACCGGCCAGGCATTCATTCGGGGGCCCGGTCGCGGTAGCGTCGGGCGCGTGAGCACCTCGAAGAGCGCCCCCGTCAGCGACGTCCGCCTCTCCACCGTCACGGGCCGCATCCCGGTGACCGCCGTCCAGCCGGTGGTGCTGGACGGCCGCTTCCCGGCCAAGGCCGTGGTGGGGGAGGACGTCCCCGTCCGCGCGACGGTGTTCCGGGAGGGCCACGACGCCGTCCGCGCCACCGTCCGTCTCCTCGATCCGGACGGAGCCGAGGTGCAGCGGGTGCCGATGCGCCCCGGTCGCCCGGGCCTGGACGAGGTGCTCGGCACCCTGCGTCCCGCCGAGACGGGCCTGCACCACTTCGTCGTCGAGGGCTGGCACGATCCCGTGGGCACATGGCGTCACGCCGCCACGGTGAAGATCGCCGCGGACGTGGACGTGGAGCTCATGCTGGCGGAGGGCGCCGCCCTGTTCGGCCGCGCGGCGCAGGATGCCGAGCGCCCCGCCGAGGACCGTGCCGCCTTCGAGGCCGCCGTCCGCGGGCTGTCCGACGCCGCCCTCACGCCCGCCCAGCGCCTCGCCGCCGCCGAGTCCGCCGACGTCGCCGCGGCCCTGGACGCCCGTCCGATCCGTGAGCACGTCACCAGATCCGAGCTCTACCCGCTGGACGTGCAGCGCGAGCTCGCCGGCCGCGGCGCGTGGTACGAGTTCTTCCCGCGCTCCGAGGGGGCACGGTTCGACGAGTCCACGGGCACGTGGCACTCGGGCACCTTCGCGACGGCGGCCCGCCGCCTCCCCGGGGTCGCCGCGATGGGCTTCCAGGTGGTCTACCTGCCGCCGATCCACCCGATCGGCCGCGCGCACCGCAAGGGCCCGAACAACACCCTCACCGCCGGCCCGCAGGATCCGGGCTCGCCGTGGGCGATCGGCGCGGCCGAGGGCGGGCACGACGCCGTCCACCCGGACCTGGGCACGCTCGAGGACTTCGAGGCGTTCGTGGCCGCGGCCGCGGAGCTGGACCTCGAGGTGGCCCTGGACCTCGCCCTGCAGTGCGCCCCGGACCACCCGTGGGTGGCCACCCACCCCGAGTGGTTCACCACCCGCGTGGACGGCACCATCGCCTACGCGGAGAACCCGCCGAAGAAGTACCAGGACATCTACCCGCTGAACTTCGACAACGACCCGGACGGCCTCTCCGCCGCGGTGCTCGACGTCGTCCTCGGCTGGGTGGGGCGCGGCGTGCACATCTTCCGCGTGGACAACCCGCACACCAAGCCCCTGTGGTTCTGGGAGTGGCTCATCCGCGAGGTGCGCGAGGTGGAGCCGCGCGCGGTGTTCCTCGCCGAGGCGTTCACGCGCCCCGCCATGATGCACGGGCTCGGCCAGGTCGGCTTCCAGCAGTCCTACGGCTACTTCACGTGGCGGAACACCCGCGAGGAGCTCGCCGAGTACCTCGCGGAGATCAGCCATGAGACCGCCGGCTTCTATCGCCCGAACTTCTTCGTAAACACCCCGGACATCCTCACGGAGTACCTCCAGACGGGCGGCCCCGGGGCGTTCCGCATCCGCGCCGCGATCGCCGCGACGTCCAACCCGCTCTGGGGCGTCTACGCGGGCTTCGAGCTCTTCGAGCACGTGCCGCGCCCGGGCGCGGAGGAGTACATCGACAACGAGAAGTACGAGTACCGCCCGCGCGACTGGCAGGGGGCGGAGGCCGCCGGCGCCTCGCTCGCGCCCTATCTGACCCGTCTCAACGAGATCCGGGCCGCGCATCCGTCCCTGCGGGACCTGCAGAACCTCACGCTGCACGGCTCCACCCACGAGGACCTGCTGGTCTTCTCCAAGACGCGCTCGGCCGCCCCGGAGGGCGCGCACCGCGACGCCGCCGCGGTGACCGATGCCGGTCCCGCCGAGGACACCGTGATCGTGGTCGTCACCACGGACCCCCACGGGGTCACCGAGGCGACGCTGCGCCTGGACCTGGACGCGCTGCAGGTCCGGGCCGAGGACCGGGACGAGGAGGGCCGCTTCGAGGTGGAAGAGCTGCTGACCGGGCAGCGCTGGCACTGGGGCGCCGAGCCCTACGTCCGCCTCGACCCCGAAGCGCCGGCACACGTGCTGCGCGTCGTCCGCCGCGGCTGAGCCGCCCTCCCGGCGCACCCCCGCCGACCCCGACCGTGACCCCTGAACAGGAAGATCCCATGGCCCCCCGCACCGTCGTCCCCCTCCCCGTCGACCCGGAGGTGCTGGCCGCCGTCGCGGAGGGCCGCCACCATGACCCGCACAGCGTGCTCGGGGTGCACCTCCACCCCGACGGCGCCGGGGTCACCTACCGTGCGCTGCGCCCCTTCGCGCGGACGGTGACGGCGGTCCGCGCGGCCGACGGCTCGCGCGTCGAGCTGGAGCACGAGCACGACGGGGTGTTCGTCGGCGCCGGGCCCCTGACCGCGGCAGGCCCCGAGGCCGTGGGCGAGTACCGGCTCGAGGTCGCCTATCCGGGCGCGGAGGGCGAGGCCGACGCCGTGGAGGCGTGGGACGACCCCTACCGGCACCTGCCGACGCTGGGCGATCTGGACCTGTACCTGATCGGCGAGGGCCGGCACGAGCGGCTGTGGGAGGTGCTCGGCGCCCGCGTGCACCGGGACGCGGCGGGCGAGGCCATCGGCACCGCGTTCGCGGTGTGGGCGCCCAACGCCCGGGCGGTGCGCGTGGTGGGCGAGCACAACGGCTGGCAGGGGCGCACCCACGCGATGCGCTCCCTGGGCTCCTCAGGCGTGTGGGAGCTGCTCGTCCCCGGCGTGGGCCACGGCGCGCGCTACAAGTTCGAGATCCTCGGCCCGGACGGGCTCTGGCGTCAGAAGGCGGACCCCATGGCCCGCTGGACCGAGGTGCCGCCGGCCACGGCCTCGCGGGTGCTGGACTCCACCTACACGTTCACCGACGACGCCTGGATGGAGCGGCGCAGCGCGACCGATCCGCACGAGCAGCCGCTGAGCATCTACGAGGTGCACCTCGGCTCGTGGCGCCCCGGGCTGGACTACCGGCAGCTCGCCGAGCAGCTCGTCGAGTACGTGCAGTGGCTGGGTTTCACCCACGTGGAGCTCATGCCCGTGGCCGAGCACCCGTTCGGCGGCTCGTGGGGCTACCAGGTCACCGGCTACTACGCGCCGACGTCGCGCTTCGGCACCCCGGACGAGTTCAAGCACCTGGTGAACGCCCTGCACGAGGCCGGGATCGGCGTGATCGTGGACTGGGTGCCGGCCCACTTCCCCAAGGACGAGTGGGCGCTGGCACGGTTCGACGGCACGCCCCTGTACGAGCACCCGGACCCGCGCCGCGGCGAGCACCCGGACTGGGGCACGTACGTGTTCGACTTCGGCCGCACGGAGGTGCGCAACTTCCTCGTGGCCAACGCCCTCTACTGGCTGGGCGAGTTCCACGTGGACGGGTTGCGCGTGGACGCCGTCGCCTCGATGCTCTACCTGGACTACTCCCGCGAGGACGGCGAGTGGGAGCCCAACATCCACGGGGGCAACCACAACCTCGAGGCGATCGGCTTCCTGCAGGAGGCGAACTCCGCGGCCTACCGGCTGCACCCGGGGGTGCACATGATCGCGGAGGAGTCCACGGCGTTCAGCGGTGTGAGTGCTCCCGTGAGCGCGGGCGGCCTGGGCTTCGGCAAGAAGTGGAACATGGGCTGGATGCACGACACCCTGGCGTACCTCTCCGAGGACCCGGTGAACCGCCGCTGGCACCACGGCCAGTGGACGTTCTCCATGGTCTACGCGTACTCCGAGAACTACGTGCTGCCGCTGTCCCACGACGAGGTGGTGCACGGCAAGGGATCGCTCCTGCAGAAGGTCCCCGGCGACCGCCGCCAGCAGCTGGCCACCCTGCGCGCGTACTTCGCGTACATGTGGGCGCACCCGGGCAAGCAGCTGGTCTTCATGGGCGCGGAGTTCGCCCAGCCCTCCGAGTGGTCCGAGGGGAACGGGCTGGACTGGCCCGTCTCCTGGGACGAGGCCCACCGCGGGGTGCAGCTCACGGTGCGCGAGCTCAACGCGCTCTACCGCGTGAAGCCCGCGCTGTGGTCCGCGGACCACAGCCCCGAGGGGTTCGCGTGGGTGGACGGCGGGGACGCGGACGGGAACACCCTCGTGTTCCTGCGCCGTCCTACGGGCGGCGGGGCCCAGGCCGAGGCGTCCCCCCTGCTGTGCATCACGAACCTCTCCGGCTCCGCGCGCCAGGGTCTGCGCGTCGGCGTGCCGAGTGCGGGGGAGTGGACGGTGGTGCTGGACACCGACGACGCCGACTTCCACGGGGACGGATGGCGCGAGCAGACCGGCCAGATCGAGTCCCCCGTCGCCGAGCCGGGCGAGTGGCAGGGGCAGCCGGCCCACCTCACGGTGAACGTGCCGGCGCTGAGCACCCTCTGGCTGCAGCCTCGCCCGGGCACGGGCGACGAGCCCATGGCGCACGGCACGGTCACGGGGGAGGCGGACGTGGCGGGGACCCCGGTGGTCGACCCGCAGGCCCAGGAGCCGGTGACCGAGCCTCATCCGTCCGACCGTCCCGAGGCCGCCCGCCGAATGTGAGGCAGGCCATGGCGGAGCGCCGGCACGCCTGAGTGGGGTGAACCTCGGATGAACGCTGCGGAACCCCCGTGATCATGCGGGTGGAAGGTGATCGGGGGCGGTGCACGCGGTGCACGGCCCCCGATTTTGCGTGGGGGTCGTGGTGTGTGTAGAGTTCCATCTCGTGCTGAGGCGCGGTTCGAGGAATCGGACGGCCGGGTGAAGAACATGGAATCCGCGGATTCTTGCCGAGAATGGCAGGTCCAGGGCGGATGTGCTCACACAGTGT
>NZ_JAMYEH010000016.1:0-26703 GCF_033790745.1 Micrococcus sp. M4NT | reverse complement strand
GGCGCGGGCGGCGCTGCGTTCGAACAGGTCGATGCGTTCGGGGATGATCCCGAAGGTGCGCAGCAGGTCGGACCAGAACTGCTGGGCGAAGGACTTTTCGGTATGGGTCTGACCGTCGGTGCGCCACCCGGTGATGCGTTGGCCCCAGGCGTGAGCGAAGTCCTGCAGGGATGTCCGGATCGTGCCGCGGTCTATCAGTTGGTCCACAGGCACAACGTACACGCGCCCCTGAACCTCGAAGTTTGGGACGGGCGCCTAAAGATCAGCCGGTGATGGGTCGATCTCTTTGCAGTCTCCCACCGGGGTGACTGCGGACCTCTATCAGAGCAGAGGATGTAAAAAAATCATGTAGAGGATGATGGTGTCAACAATTCTTGTCCCCTACGCATTTGCTTTACACCAACTGCAAGCTCAGGCCTCGCTGAGGGAGACGAGGTCTCGGATCTTCTCGACGATCTCTTCGAGGGTGTCCTCGGCCGTGTCGTAACCGCTTCGCGAGGCAAGGAGGGGACTCACATCACGCAGCGCGGGATACGTCGTCCCGTGGACTACGGGAAGCACTACCTCGCCCTCGAGCAGGGCAGAGAGTTCCTTGTCCGCCACTCCGGCAGCAGGAAGACGCTTGAGCATCGCGGGTGTCACAAGCACGAGACCGGCGCGCGAGGCAGCCAGACCCTTGTCGATCGCCCTCATCATGGGGGTGCCGGCCGCCAGATGCTGCTCGCTGAACCAGACAGAGACCCCACTGGCGGTAAGGGCCTCGTACAGCTCCTTCGCCATGCCCTTCCTGTCGTCCCACGCGTGGCACAGGAAGAGGTCCTTGCGCGTCTCCGAAGCGCCGCGTTCCTCAATCTGCTGACGCAACGGGCTCAGCGCCATGACCTCTGCCGGGGTGTAGAGAGCGTGCGAGCTCGGTGCAGCCCACCGGGGCTTCGTCGTCTTGTTCCCCTTGCTAAGGCCGGATCCACCTCCGGAGAGCCGTGCGGATGCCGGAGTGGAGGGCGCGTATCTAGGCGTGTAAGAGGACGTGTATGACCTTCGGCTGCCGTGGACGGGGCATGCAGCCCTTCCGCTCGCCGTGCGGTGACCATTTCTCGGGGCTGTGCATCCACTCATGGCGTGAGCCTACTGATGGCCTGCGACACGTTTGAGTAGATCCCCTCAGGTCCACCACCGGTCCGGGCGCGTGACGTCCGTGAGTCTGCCTGAGCAGGTCATTGAGTGCCTGGACGCCTTAGCTGAGCGCACGGGGCGCGCGCGTGGGGTCTACCTCCGGATCGCGACCACCGCGATGCAGCCGCATCTGGAGGTCCCCTGCTGACACCAGTAGATCGCGACCTACGAGACCGACTGCTCGAAGGTGACGACGCCTGAGGCACAGGTGCCCCGCGGCTTTGCCGCGCGGCACCCGCAGAACGCACTCCGCATCCTCGCCCCACGCGAGAGGCCCCGCTTAGATCAACCTCTAAGAGAAAAGGCACATATGCTACGGCTGTCGCCGTAGGGGTGTTGGCCGGGTGAGGAGGTGGGCAGGTGCGCGGTGGGGCGGTGTTCTTCCGGGGCTCCTCTGGTGCTGCTGCGCGCGCGTATCTGGCCGCTGACCGGACGGCTACGGCGGATGACTACTACCTGGAGAAGGGCGAGCTGACGGCGTCCCGGTTCGTGTTCGATGGGGCCGGCGAGATGGTCGAGTCGGGCACTTTGAACGCGAAGGCTTACCAGGGGTGGGTGGAGTGGGTGGACCCGTCCACGGGGGAGGTGCGGGGGGCGCGTCGGGAGAACTCGGTGCTGTTCTTGGACAAGGTCGTCAACGTGGACAAGACCCTCTCGGTGGCCGCCGTGCTGGACCGGCGGATCGCGGAGCAGTTGGACGCGGCGTTGGAGCAGATGGCGCACGAGCTGATGGACTATGCGGCGTCGGAGATGCACACCCGGGTCGGCCCTCGGGGGGCGCAGGTCTGGGCGCCGGTGCAGAAGCTGGAGGCGGTGACGGTGGCGCACCGGACTTCGCGGGAAGGCGACCCGCACCGGCACCTGCACCTGCAGTTCTTGAACCGGGTGTGGGCGGCCGGAGCCTGGCGTGCGTTGGACACGGCGGAGTTCGTCAAGCACAACGCGGCGATGAACCGTTTGGGGGAGGCGGTGCTGGCCTCGCACACCGGGCTGCAGGACGCACTGGCGCAGGCGGGGTTGAGCTTCGACCCGGCGACCGGGGCGGTGGTCGAGCTGGTCGATGCTGCGGAGGTGATGAGTAAGCGTGCCGGGCAGATCGCGGCCCGGCGTGCGGAGCTGGTGGCGGCGTGGCAGGCCGAGCACCCGGGGCAGACCCCGGGGGAGGAGATCCTGAAGGGGCTGGATCATCTGGCCTGGGGGCAGACCCGCCGGGAGAAGGTCCCCGGCGAGCTGCCGGACGAGCAGAAGTGGCGGGCGGAGATCGCGGCGGCCGGGTTCGTGATGCCGCAGGCCCCGCGTGAGCGTGCGGGGGTGGCGTGGTCGGAGGTGGACAAGCCGGCGTTGGTACGGGCTGCGGTGGAGCAGCTGGAGACCTCGCGGTCGGCGTGGTCGGTGGCCGATGCGACGGCGGCGGTGGCCGCTCAGTTCGCGCGTACGGGCGTGGTGGATTATCCGCGTCCGGTGCGGGAACTGGTGCGTGAGGCCACCGAGGCGCTCGTGTCCCGTCGGTGCACCCCGATCAACCCGGACGTGGACCCGCTGAAGGCCCCGCACCACCTGAAGGTGCTCACCACGAACCAGGTCATCGAGTCCGAGCGAACCCTGCAGGGGTTGCTGCTGACCAAGGCGCTGGAGCCGGCCAGGGACACCGTGAGGGTGGCCGGCCGGGTGCACGAGCTGGGTGCGCATCAGAACATGGACGAGGCCCTGTTGGAGCGGATCTTCACGGAGTCCACGTCCACCGACCCGGACGGCCAGCCGGTGCGCCTGCCGGAGGGGGCCGGGCACCGGGATGCGTTGGCGGCGATGGCCGGCACCCATCAGCTGGTCGTGGTCACCGGAGCCGCCGGGGCCGGCAAGACGACGTTGCTGAAGGCCGCCAAGCACGTCGGCGCGGTCAAGGGCCTGGAGCAGGTAGTCGTGACCCCCACGGCCAAGGCCGCGGAGGTCGCCGCTGCCGAGACCGGATCGGCGGCGAGCACCGTGCACGCCCTGTTGCGGGCCTACGGGTACCGGTGGGAGACCGACGAGACGACTGGGGCGACCCGGTGGCAACGCCTGGCACCTGGGGAGGGCGACTACCAGGGCGTGCCCGAGCACCGGGCGCTGGGGCCGAACGTGCAGGTCGTGGTGGACGAGGCCGGGATGCTCTCCCAGGACGTGGCCTCCCGCCTGTTCACGGTGCTGCAGGAGACCGGAGCTCGGGCCGTCATCACGGGTGACTACCAGCAGCTGGGCGCGGTGGGCCGCGGCGGGGTGCTGCAGATGGCCGAGCACGCCACCGAGGCGTCCGTGGACCTGGACCAGGTGCACCGGTTCACCACCCCGGCGTACGCGGCCCTGACGTTGGCGATGCGCGCCCGGCATAACCTGGGCGAGCAGTTCGACCTGCTGGTGGACATGGGCCTGGTGCGCCTCCACACCAGCCAACAGGAGGCGAACCAGGCACTGGCGGCGGCGTGGGCGCAGGGGGCGCGGGAGGGAAACTCTCCGCTGATCAGCGCGGCCACGAACGAGAACGCCCAGCAGATCAACGCCGCGATCCACCACGAGCACACCGGCCACCAGCCCGGTGCCCGGGATGGTTCTGCCTGCCTGGTGGGGATGGATGGTCTGCCCATGGGTGTGGGGGCGCGGATCATGACCCGCCGCAACGACGCGCAGCTGGGGGTGCTGAACCGACAGGTGTGGACCATCCGGCAGATCGGCCCCACGCACACGAAGATTCAGGACCCCGACGGCGGGCACCGGGTGGTGCAGGTGCCGAACGAGTACCTGCAAGAGCACGCGCACCTGGGGTGGGCGGTGACCGCGCACGGGGCGCAGGGGGCCACCGTGGGCCAGGCGCACACGCTGATCGATGAGCACACCGACGCCGCCGGCCTCTACGTGGGGATGTCTCGCGGCCGGGAGGCGAACGTGGCGCACTTCGTGGCCGAGGACCTGGACGCGGCGCGGGAGCAGTACGTGGCGGCGATGGGCCGGGACAGCGCCGATCACGGCCTGGACGCGGCCCGGCAAGCGTTGGCCGCGCAGCTGGAGGGCATGCACCTGCCCGGCCGGCAGCGTCCTGTGCAGCCGGTAGCCAAGAGCGCGGCCGAACTACGCCCGGGGGACCAGCTCCACGACGGAGACCAGCTGGTGACCGTGGTCGCCGTCGAGGGGCAGAAGGTGACGATGCGCCCCTCCCAGTCCCCGGCCTCGGGGGCACGGACGAAGACCCTCAAGGATGGGGCACGCGTGCAGGTGCTGTCCCCGGATGCCCGGTTCCCGGCCCCGGCCGGTACGCGCGCCCAGACGCTGACCGCCCTGGACCTTCAACTGCAGAAGGCCGCCCGGACCGCCAACGTGTTCGGTGCCTGGGCTGAGCACCGTGAACAGGCCACCGGCTGGCTGGCCGCGCACCCGGAGGCCAGTGAGCTCGCCGACGCCCTGGACACCCTGGGCGTGCGTCTGGCCCAGGCCCGGCACCAGGCGGACACCCCGCACCGGCACGCCCAGGAAGCGCACCAGGAGCAGACCGCCCGGTTGCAAGCCCAGATGCGCCAGTCCCAGGAGCGGGTGCAGGGCGCGGGGTTCTTCCAGCGCCGGGCGGCTCGGGCCGATCTGGCCCAGGCCCAGGCGGCGTTGGCCGCCCACCAGGACACCGCCCCGGTGGTGCAGGAGCCCGGACAGGTGGCCGAGCTGGTCGGTGAGCAGGCCCGGGTGCGGGCACGGTACGAGGCCCTCGCCCGGGACTTCACCGCGCAGGTGCCCACCCCGCCGTACCCGGCCGGGGCTATGGCCATGGAACTGCGTGGGCAGTTCACCACCGAGCCGCTGGGAGTGTGGCGGCACCTGAGCCGGCAGCCGGTCACCGCCACCGAGGACACCGCCGCCCGCGCGGCGGGGCACCAGAGGCGGGCCGAGCGCCTGCAGCAGCGGCGGGACTGGGTCGCCCAGGACACCCCGGAAGTGAACGCCACCCTGTGGGGCCAGCAGTCCCAGCCCACGACCGCTAGGCCGGCCCCTGTGGTGGACTCCACGGTGCCGGCCCACCTGGCGGCCCAGCGGGAGCAGGACACGGGGCTGGGCCGGTGACGGGGCTGCCGCCCTCTGCTCAGACGCTGGCGCGTCCTCGCGCCGGTTGCCCAAGGAAGGACGGGTGGCCCCTGACAGCAGGGGTCAGGGGCTCTGGCCGGGGTCCTCGTCGCTGAACAGCTGGGAGGTCAGGCGCAGGAACTCGGCCTCGAGCACATCGGTCTCGTACTGCGCGGCCTGCTGGTGCCAGTGGGCCGATTCGAGGTGGGGCAACATCGCGGTCAGAGCCATGCGCAAGTAGACCCCGCGGGAGCGTTGGGTCCGCTCAGCCAGGGCGTCCAGACGCTGGATCAACTCCTCCGGAAGCCGAACGGAGACCACCCTGCCCGAGGGGTGAGGGGGCTGCTTCTGTGTTCCCATGCCACACGCTCCACTCCTTGTAAACAATGTTTACATCTCAGCATAGCCGGGTGTGCTTGCTGTTCGCAGCAGGGCTGCCGGCCCGCTTGAGCCCGCCGCGGCCGACACACGAGACATGCCCCTAGACAGCAGAATGCCCCACGACCGCCAAGACGTGGGGCATACTGGCAAAGTCCAAACAACTACATACCCGAGTCTAGCGCACCGCCAACTCTCGCGCACGGCTCACGCGGCGATTGTGCTCACTCCCGCGTCACCAACGAGAAGCACGCGGCCTCACCCGCCGTACTCGCCCGTCAGAGGGGCTGTCCTTCCACGAGCTGATGTGCCGCCAGGTGCTCCCACGATCCGCGAGGACGTGGGGCGAAGGAGTGCCGAACCTGGGGCCGATCGCGCCGCCCGCCATCTGACCTGACACGGGCCGAGAGCCATCAGCACACGCCGCCACTGCACGCGAGTAACGCCGCGCGCCTCCATATGCATACGCATACCCATACGCACACTGCGGGCTGACCTAGTCCCCTCTGCGCCACCGGAGCCTCCTGACCTCTGCCAACCCGCCCCTGTCTGGGGCCTGTCAGAGGCCCGGAGGCACGCCGCGCCGCTCCCCGCCGCTCCTACAGGCTGGCACCGAAAACCCCCTTCGCCCCTCAGCTCCGGCTCTATCGGCCCCCCCTGGCGCAGAACCAGCCCTCGGGCGAGAATCCGAACAACACCGGTGTGAGCAGCCAGAGGAGACCCCGCCACATGAGCCAAGATCAACCATCCCGGCCGCGTCTCCACGAACCCCAGCAGATCAAGCAAGCCCTGTTCTCAGACCCTGCTGACGACGCCCCAGCTACCTACCTCTGGTCCAAACCGAAGAGAGGCCGCTGCCGACGCTGTCGACTACCGATCATCTGGATCTACACCGAACGCGAAGCACCCTGGCCCTTCCAGCCCGAGGAGTACGAAAGCGCTGGCCTGCCCCCTAAGGCTCAATGGCGCCTTCCACGACGCCGGAAGATCATCGCCATCCAGCGCCCCGCGGAACGACCCACCGACAAGGTGCTCATCCCGCACATGCATGTCTGTCCCCTCGAGGACGACTCAGATTCTCCGGCCTTGCTGCGCATCCAGAACGAGCTGTGGGCCAGGCTCGAAGAAGACGACACGGAAGAAACACCCTCCTGACCAAGCAGAACCCCATGCGATGGCCCTACGGCACCTCACGCTCTGCCAGGCGTAGCAGGAGCCATCACCAGCTCCCGCCCTGGCTAGACCGAGATGCACACTAGGCCCCAGGGATTGCAGTACCGCACTAACGCATTACCCCGTGCGGTGCTGCGGTACTGCGGGTTATCCTGCTGACATGGCCTCAGCCCCTGTCACCATCGCGTTCATCGCCTCCAAGGGAGGCGTGGGCAAGACCATGGGAACCATCTGTCTCGCCGCCGCCCTGGCCCACGCCGGGCACAGCGTCGAAGTCCTCGACGCCGACCCCCAGGGCTCAGCCAGCGAGTGGCTGGAGATCGCAGCCGAAGAACGCCCCATAGGATCGCCCATCCCCTTCACCCACCGGGCCGTGAACCTCGCCGGCCTCAAACGGCTGCACCCGGCCACGGACTTCGTCGTGATCGACACCCCACCGGGCACCCCGGCCGTCCAGACCGCCGCCGCCGCGGCCGCGGACCTGGTCATCATCCCCACCACCCCCAGCGCCGACGACATCGCCCGCACCTGGGCCACCGTCGACGCCCTCGGCCCCACCGTGCGCCTGGTGGCCCTACTGAACCAGGCCAACCCACGCACCAAGCTCTTCACCCAGGTCGTAGACCTGCTGGCCGCCGAGAACGTCCCGCAGCTGGCCGCCACGATCCCCACTCGCGAGAGCTTCAAACACACCCACGGCACCTACCCCACCCGCGCCGCCCTCGGCCCCTGGCTCCAGGTCGCCGACGAGATCCAGGAGATGACCCGACCGTGAGCACCAAGCCCACCCCCGGCGCCGCCCGCGGCCGCCGCACCACCACCCCGGCCGCCCCCACCGCCGGCCCGGACATGACCCTGGCATACGCCCCCCACGCTCAGGCCGCCGCCGAGCCCATCAAGGCCACCTCCATCCGCCTGCCCGAGCGCCTGCATAAGCACCTGCGCCGGCACAGCGTCGAGGTCGGCGTGCCCATGTCCCAGCTGATCATCCAGGCCATCGAAGCTCAGTACCCCGAACACTGACCGCACTAACGCGATACCGCAGTACCGCGTTCATGCATGCGGTACTGCGGTATTTACGCCGCTGCCTCCGCCCCCCACGTCAGGGGATGCCCCCTAGGCCCCGTTGCGGCTGGACGAGATCCAAGGGGTCGCCACAAAGGTGGAGCTGGACGGTCTTCTGACACGTTGATTGTGGCGAGTCTTGTGGCAGGCGAAACGGGGCCGGCTACGGGTAGCAGGGTGCGCCGCAGACACCCTCGCCACAATCGACCGTCTGTGTCATCCTCACCTGACCATGCCTATGCGGAAGGCACGCCCGTGGCGGAAGAGCCACCCAGGAGGCTGCGGAGGATCCATATGCCCGATCCGCACATCGAGAGACGATCTGCGAGCCGTGACAAACCCGTCGTTCGCCCGGGGGACTCGTCACCATCGATGCTGACGCACTCGGTGGAGCCTGGATGAGAGTGTGCGTATGGAAGCCGGCGGAGTGCCGGTCACCCGTCGTCGATAGACGACGTCACCGGCAGAGCGCGGGAACGTCTGCTTGCGAGGAGACCGATGCACCACCGCGCCCGCCTGGCTGCCCCTCGCACCACTCCTGCGTCGCTGAAGAGGCAATACCCAGGACCAGCGGCGCGGCCACGGCGGCAAGCAGCACGGCGGTGATGGCCGTGAGGGACCGTTGCGCCGGCATCGTGCTCGCGAATCCGGTGGCGGCAGTGGTGGTGACGGCCGCCAGGAACAAAGCGACAACGGGCAGCGTCCAGGGAAGAACCAGATCAAGGGACGAGGGGTAGCCCAGGTTCCCTTGGATAGTGAGGGCTGCCATGGATGCCCCAAACAGCGCCGGAAGGCCCAGCACTAGCCAGGCTAGGCCAAGACTGCGCGTTGGGCGCCAACGGCGTGGTGCGGATGGGGAGTGAGACATGGGATTAGCATGCCGCACTCAGTAATCCCCGCGGGCCAGCCGCAAGGTCATCTCGACCTCAGTGTGTGGACAGCGGATTAGGGCAGAAACGACCCCACCTGCCCGGCAAAACCCTGGCAGGGTGGTTTCGCCGGTGCCGGTGGAGAACTTTGACCTATGTGTGATTGGACTCACTAGACGTGTATCCTTCTCCTTGGGGACTGCTGAAGGTTCGGTTGACACCTGATCTGTGGGGACATGAGGTCCCCGCTGGAAGGATGTCGACATGCCTGCAGCACACCCCAAGGAGTTCCGTGACGACGTGGTCGCGGTCGCCCGTCGTGGCGAAGCCCCGATCGCTCAGCTCGCCAAGGACTTCGGGATCTCCGAGTCCTGCCTACGCAACTGGCTCCATCAGGCCGATGTCGAGGACGGCCACCGTCCCGGCGTGACCAAGGCCGAGAACGAGGAGCTGCGCGAGGCGCGGAAGAAGATCCGCTTGCTGGAGCAGGAGAACGAGGTCCTGCGCCGCGCCGCGGCGTACCTGTCGCAGGCGAACTTGAGGCTGGGTCAGAGCCCAAAATGACCTACCCGCTGGTCCGTGACCTTGCCGTCGACGGGATCCCCGTGACGGTGACCTGCCGGGTGCTGAAGTTCTCAACCCAGGCGTTCTATGCCTGGTGCGCCGACCCGGTCAGCGAGCGGGACCTGGTCGACGCCTACGCGATGAACGCCGCGTTCGAGGTCCACCGTGACGACCCCGGGTTCGGATACCGGTTCATCGCCGACGAGCTCGCCGCGGCCGGGCACGAGATCTCGGAGCGGCGGGTGTGGAAGATCTGTTCCCAAGCACAGATCGTCTCCGCCCACGCCCGCACACGTGGCCGGTGGAAGAAGCCGGGCCCGCCCGTGCACGACGACCTCGTCGAGCGGGACTTCACCGCGACAGGCCCGAACCGGTTGTGGCTGACCGACATCACCGAGCACGCCACCGCCGAGGGGAAGCTGTATCTGTGCGCGGTCAAGGACGTGTGGTCGCGCCGGATCGTCGGCTACTCGATCGGCGACCGGATGCCGGCCGCCCTCGCGGTTGACGCCCTCGAGATGGCCGTCGCCCGCCGCGGCCCGGGCGAGGTCACCGGCTGCGTGGTGCACGCCGATAGGGGCAGCCAGTTCCGTGCTCGGCCCTACGTCGCCGCCTTGCACCGGGCCGGACTGGTCGGGTCGATGGGACGGGTGGCCTCCAGCGCGGACAACGCCGCGATGGAGTCCTTCTTCGCCCTCCTGCAGAAGAACGTCCTGAACAGCCGCCGGTGGAGCAGCCGCGCTGAGCTGCGGCTGGCGATCGTCACCTGGATCGAACGGACCTACCACCGCCGACGCCGGCAGCGCGCCCTCGGAAAGATGACACCGGTCGAGTTTGAGACCATCTACTGGCCGACGAAAGCGGCCTGAACCACCACACCCGAAGTATCAACCGAACCTTCAGCAGTCCCTTGTTCACTGGGCGAGCACTGAGTGCTCTCTGAGATTGGGAGGGCCTCATGGGCTCTGGTGTGCTCCGTCGGTTGCTGTCTGGGGCTTTGGCCACGGTGTTGGCGTCGAGTTTGGTCGCTGCTGACTTGCCCGCGGCGTCCGCAACCCCCGATGCCGATGCAAATTCCAGTGAGGAGCAACCAGTCCAGGACCTCACGACGCCCCCGTCGGAGGGGCGGCCGGATGCGGTCTCGGCGCAGGTCACTGCTAGGGCAAGCGGTGAGCGGGTGGAGGATCTTTCCGCCCGGACTGAGTCCGAGATGCTGTTCGCGAACCCCGACGGGACCTGGACGTTGGAAACCTTCGCTTCGCCAGTGAACCGTGAAGCGGGGGACGGCAGTTTCACGCCCGTCACGGACGACCCAGTGCTGGAGAGCGGTTCGGACATGACGGTGAAGGGGGCCGTCTCGGAGGTTGCTGTCGCTGACGGGACCCAGTCACGTGGGGACGGGCCGACAGATGATTCGGTTCCCCTTGTGACGATGTCCTCTGAGCAGGAAGGCAAGCCAGCAGAGTTGGTGGTGGGGTGGGAAGGAGAACTCCCGACCCCGGCCACCGAAGGCTCTGAGGCGGTGTTCGCGGAGGCTGCCACGGCCGGGGTGGGCGCGAAGAGCCGTGACGTGAGCGCTGATGTGGCGGTGCAGGCCACCTTGGATGGGTTCGCCCATCAGGTCGTGATTGACCAGAACCCCGGGAAGGATGTGGAACTCCGGTTCCCCTTGGGCGTTTCTGAGGGGTTGGAAGTTACTCAGGACCCTGAGTCCAAGATCCTGAGAGTGGAAGATCAGGCGGGGGAGACGGTCTTCCTGGGGTCGGCCCCGATGATGTGGGACAGCTCCGTGGTAGACGAGCGGGTAGGGGTGCCTACGGAGTACCCGGTGCAGTCCCAGCTGGTGAAGGAAGGCGACGCTGATGTGCTGGTTCTGAACGTCTCGAGGAAGTGGCTGTCGGCGAAAGAGCGCACGTATCCGGTGACGATTGATCCGGTGTGGACCGCTCGGGTGGATGCTGATACGTGGGTGCAGTCCAACGTGACTTCGGCTAAGGCCACCGACCCGGAGCTGCGGTTGGGAACGTTCAATGGCGGGTCCACGAAGGCCCGGTCTTATCTGAAGTTCGGGATGGCCAATGTGCAGGGCACGAATATTGTCGGTGCCAAGCTCAAGGTGTGGAACACCCATTCTTGGTCCTGTACCCCTTCAGGGGTGACGGCTCAGCGGGTCACCGCCGCGTGGGATCCGACAACTCTGGTGTGGGCCAACCAGCCGGCCACGACCACGACGGGGTCTGCGCAGGTGTCCTCCGCTAAGGGGTATTCCACCGCGTGTGAGGCTGGTTGGTTGGAGATGGATGTCACCGGCATGACCCAGTACTGGGCCGATAACCCTTCGCAGAATCATGGTGTGCAGCTCAAGGCCACGAATGAGGCGGACAGTAACGGGTGGAAGAGGTTCCATTCCAATGATGTCTCGTGGTTGTCGGTGCAGCCGCGGGTGGAGATCACGTTCAATTCCTACCCTCTGACTCCGACCAAGACGAGCTTCACGCCCGGCCAGGTCGGTACGGACGCGGCGGGGAAGTTCTGGGTGAACACCCCGACCCCGACGATGCAGGCGACCGTCGTGGACCCGGATGGCGGGCAGGTCCGTGCACTGTGGGATCTGACCAGCGGCACTTCGATCTTGAATCGTTCCTCTGGTTCGCTCGTTGCCTCCGGGCAGGCCTCGAAGATTACGTTGCCGACGCTGACCAATGGGCAGAGCTACGCGGTGAAGGCATGGGGCTCGGATGGGGCCTTGACATCCAAGAGCGCCGCCCCGGTGATCGTCTTCGGGGCTGATTTCACCGCCCCGAATGCCTCGTCCATCACGGCCAGTGGGTACGACGGCACGGGGTGGGCCGACTCCGCGCCGACGTCCTCGACCTTGAACTTCTCTTCATCGTCAACGGATGTGATGAGCTTCGAGTACTCCATTGATGGTGCTGCCGCGAAGACGGTTGCCGCCACAGGCACCAGCCCGCGCACTGCTGAAGTGAGTTGGAAGCCCACGGGGGCGCATCAGGTGAAGGTCACGGCGATCGACCGGGCGGGGAATCGAACTGGCGCGGAACGATCGTTCATGACGGGGACTGCGGGGCTGAGTGCTCCGCAGGCGGGAATGACCAGCTCCGATGCGTTCAGGGTTCAAGCAATTGCCCCGCCCTCGGCCGACACCGCGGTCTCGGCGAAGGTCTACTGGCGTGAAGCCGGTTCCAATACCGCGGGGGATACCTCCACGTACGGTTCCGTCTCGCCTGATCTGGGGTGGAAGGAGGCCAAGGACGCACCGGTGACCCGGGCAAGCAACGGCACCCTTCAGGTCTCGACGACCTTGGATGTGGCTAACGAGCCGGCAGGCGAACTGGCCCGATTGGGCAAGGAACGTGTCCCTGCGCTGATCGAGGTGCAGGTGTGCTTCACCTACCCCTCCTTAAGTGGTGCGGCTCGCGTGCAGTGCACCACCCGGGCCGGGTCCAACGCCACGGCTGTCACCCGTCTCCCACACGCCTTCGGTGCCAACTATCCGGTGGCCGAGGCTGGACCCGGTCAGGTGGCGTTGAGCACCGGTGAGCTCAACGTGGCCACCACCGATGTGAAGGCCGACGCCGGCAACACGGACCTGTCAGTCTCGCGCACCTACTCCTCCTACTCGGGGCTGGGTGCCGATAGTGCGGTTCTGGGATCCGGGTGGCGTCTGAACCTCGAGGGGCCCGACGCCGGGCTGGGTGGGCTGCTGGTGGCTGAGGCGACCGCGGTGGATGGCACTATCACCCTCATCGACGAGACGGAAGACGCTCTGGTCTTCCGTCAGCCCGATGGCACCCGCATCGCGGGCAAGACGGGCGTGTACACCCCGGCGAACACCACCGCGACCGAGTCCGGTCTCAAGGTGGAGCTGACAGGGTCGGGGACGAGCGCACGCATCACGGTCACCGAAGCCGATGGCACCACCACCACGTTCACCAAGGGGTCCGTCCTGGATGGGTCGGCCGTGTTCGAGTGGGTCCCCGAGGCTGTCATCACCCCCGGAGTGCCTGGCAAGACGCAGTACATCCGCGAGAACGGGAAGATCACCAAGGTCGTCGCGGCCAGCGACGGGGCCGACATGGGCGCCACCTGCATCACCGCCCCGGTGAAAGGCTGCCGAGTGCTCAATCTCGCCTACACGGGCGAGGGGCGGCTGGCGACGGTGAGTTTCACTGCCTTCGACCCGGCGAAGAACGCGATGGCCACCATCCCGATGGCCTCCTACACGTACACCGGCACCGGTGCAGGGGCCAGGCTCACGGCAGTGACGGACGAGCGTTCAGGGGAGAAGGTCGGGTATTCCTATGGTGCTGCCAGTGCCGCGGGGGTGCCTCTGCTGACCCGGACGACGCTCACGGCCGCCAACGGGCAGAACATCGAGGCGGCCACGGAGTTCAGGTACGGGACCGGGGCCTCCAGCAGCCGCGCCGATTGGCTCGAAGCCGTCTACCGGGGGGACCCCAACGGAGGGTCCGGCACCGTGCAGACCAGCCGGTTCGTCTACGGCGTGAGCCCTGCCGGGGACGGTAAGAACTCCCCGAATCTGAGTGCTGAGCGGGTGGGGTGGTGGGAGCAGTCCGCAGCGCCCGTTGCCGGTGCGGCGGTGTTCAACCTGAATCGCCCGGTAAGCACCTCAAAGGCTTCTGCTCTGCCGGCCGGGGAGCTGCGCTACGGGTCCTTGGTGTTCTGGGACGAGAAGAACCGGGTGGTCAACAACGCCTACTATGCCGACAATGCCTGGCAGAACGATGCCCGGATCTACAACGCCGACCAGCTGGTCGAGCGCGAGTACGCCTACCAGGGCATCGGCCAGGTCACGGATCGAGCCCAGGCTCTGGGACTGGTGACCAGCACGGGGACGGCAAGGGCGGGCATCGTTCCCGGGCATGAAGAGAACGCCACGCTCACCGAGTACGCGCTCCCGGCGGCAGGGGCCAGCCCCGAGGTGGCAACTCATACCAGGAGCTTCCCGGTCAAGGTCACCTCCCCGGCGGTGACGAACGAGCGGGGCGGGACCTCCCGGATGGTGGCCTCCACGCAGTACACCCCGGTCACCGATGTGGACGCCACGGGGATGCCCCGCATGCTTGCGCTGCGGGAAACTGCGGTAGAGGTAGAGATCGCTGCGGCCGTCGGTCAGCCAGTCACTGAGGACCGCATTGTCTCGGATGTCCGGAAGAACTATGACGCGATGGAGTCCTACGGGGGCAAGGCCGCTACTGACAAGACCAACCAGCGTTCCGGCTGGGTCCACAGGATCCCCACGACCGTGACTTCTGCGGTCGGGGCCGGTCAGGCCTCGATTGTGGTGCGCACCTGGCTGGATGAGTCGGGAAGGACGATCCGCGAAGTCCGCCCGACCTCTTCAGGTACTGATGCCGGCACGTCGAAGTTCGTGTACTACACGGCCGGGACCAATGCCGTTGATGCCCAGTGTGGGAACCGCCCCGAGTTCGCCGGTCGACTCTGCGCGATCCTGCCCCAGGGCACCGGATCGGTCACCGAGCGCACCACCGGCTACAACGTGTACGGGGATGTGACCTCTTCCGTGGAAGCAGCCTCCGGGGCCACCAGTGGCCCCTCGAGGACGACGACGACCACGTACCGTGCCGACGGCCAGATCAACACCGTCGCGGTGTCCACCACCGGACTGACCGGCTCCACGCCCGTGCCGGTGACCACCTACCTCTACGACGGTGCCGGCCGTGACGTGGGCCGCCAGAATGCCCAGGGGGTGGTGACCTCCACGCTGGATGCCTGGGGCCGGATCACCGCCTACACCAACCAGGACGGTCAGACGACCACCACCACGTACAACTCCTTCGGGCAGGTGGCCAAGGTCACCGACCCCTACGGCACCACCTCCTACGAGTACGGGGCGGTGACCGGGCAGGGATCAACCGAGTTCCGTGGTCTGCCGACCCGTATGCGGGTCAGTGATCATGGAGCCTCGGGAACCGAAGGCGTCTACGAGGCGGTCTACGACCGGTACGGCAACCTCGCCTCCCAGCTCATGCCCGGGGGCATCACCCAGCGGCAGGACTACGACGAGGACTCCCGTCTGATGGGCCTGTCCTACGAAGGACCGGTCACCAAGGCGGACGGAACCACGGGGACCGCCACGTGGGTCGGCTGGGGTCTGACCCGTGATGCGACCGGGCGGATCACCGGGGAGAACGCCCCCGAAACGGTCACGGCTGCTACAGCTGGACAGCAGGCAACCCAGCGGGGCTACACCTACGACCAGGCCGGCAGGCTTACCAAGGTCGCGGATGCGGCCACGGGGGAGTCCCGCCAGTACACCTTCGATGCCAGCGGCAACCGCACTTCCCTGACTACCGTGGGCAAGGACGGGAAGTCCTCTACCCGGTCATGGACCTGGGATGCCGCGGACCGGATGAGCACTCCCGGCTATGTTTTCGACGGCCTGGGACGGGCCACCACGATTCCCGCCTCTGATGCACCGCAGGGTCTGGAGACCAGTGCCTCCCCTGCTGCCGGCTCTGCCCCGATCACCCTGGGGTACTACGACACGGACGCCGCCGCCTCGATCACCCGGGGAAGCACGACCACCACTCTGAGCCTGGACGCGGCAGGGCGCCGGCACAACCAGACCACCGGCACCACCGTGGTGAAGAACGGGTACGTAGACGACTCCGACAATCCGGGGTTCTCCACGACCACCACCGGCGCGGGCGAGCCGGTCGTCAGTCGGTACATCAACGCTCTGGGTGGGGACCTGGCCGTACGGATCGAGGGCAGCAGTGCCACGCTCTCGCTGGCGAACCCGCACGGCGATGTCGTTGGTGAAGTGAATATCACCACCACAGCCATGGCTTCGGCGGGGCTGTCTGAGTGGACCACCTACGACGAGTACGGCAATGCTACGCGACTGGCCCCGTCAGCGGTGGGGAACACGTATCGCTGGCACGGGGCCGATCAGCGAGTGGTTGCAGGCGCTGGGCTGATTCTCATGGGCGCTCGGTTGTACAACCCCGCCACGGGCCAGTTCACCACCCGCGACCCTGTCCGCGGGGGTAACACGACTCCATATTCTTACCCACAGGACCCGGTAAATTCGCATGATATTTCCGGCCTGTTTGCGCCACTCGTGTGGCTGGGGATAAGGGTCGGGATTCAAGTATGTAAGAGATACTGCGTTAGGGCAGCCACTTCGGCTTGGAGTCGAGTAAAGCACTTTGCCAATCACAATAACTACCTTCGCATCGGCCCCACTGCCCCCGGTTCGCCATTCCGAATTAGCTTCGGCGTGCACAAGAAGCATTGGCATACTTTGCCTAAGCCCATTAGAATGGTTTGGCGGCACCATGTGCATGTAGAACGAAGGGTGATTAGTATTTACTGGAATATCTCAAAGAATAATTGGAAAAAGATTTACAGAAAGCAGTGGTAGATCTATGTCCAATCCGAGGGAAAAGGGGTGACGTTTGCCTGGTCTGTTTGCATATCCAAATTGGCATCTAGATGTTATAGAAAGGCATCTCGAGCATTTAGGTGCTTCGACTCTAGTTCAAGTCCTCTTTGAGAATAGGATTCTGCACCTTGAGGCCATCAATTCTTCAAAAAGATTGGTTAAGCTTTCCACTACTGGTTCCTCTATAACTCTTGTGGTCGAAGGATTGGGTTCCGGTATGGACTTTATGACCGGCGATCCTGAGTGTGACAAGAAAATTCTCGAGTTATTTACTAGTGCCTACGTCTCCCTGGTATTGGTCGGATTTGACTCGATTGGAGAGATTGATCGGAACGAGGGTGGATCTCCGTTCTGGAGATCCCGCAGGGGTGATGTGATCGAGATATCTGAAGATCATTGTTGGAATTTAAGAAAGCGATTCTCTACCACTTTGGGCAGACTCTTCAGTTGAATTGAGATTCTCAGGCCTACTGTTCCCACCAAGGCGCTCATCTGAGGATGATGGGAATGGCACCGCATGCCTTGATATAAATTCGCTAGAGGGCAGCCAGATGCACTCTCGATGGGCAGGGCTAAGGGGTCCCTGCGGGCTTTCAGGCTTGGTAGGTCCCGTGGGGGATTTCTCTCACCGCGCCCGGGTAGAGGCGGTGAGCGGCCGTTAAAAACGGAGCACTCTCACCCACTCCAAACGATGCTTGGAGTTTGAGGGGGTGGACGAGCTGCCGGCTATGGGGTGTGCCGGTGGAATAGGGGCCGCCTGCGCGACGGCTTCGATTGTCGTTCGGTGGCCGAGAATGAAGTGGCTTGTAACCACCACAGGAACCGGTGCATATTGGGTTCTCGCCTCGAAGTGAAACCGAGGACGCTTTCCCGTCCCTCCCCGCTGTGCCTAGGGGGGTATACCCACTAGGCGCATGTGTCAGAGCCAGTTGGGTGCTGCTGGAGAGAGGTGCCAGGGTGCGATCTTGCTTGACAGGGTTGCCCATCATCGCGCTCGACGGATTCGTCGATCCGGCCTTCTCCAACCGCGCGCTGGCTCGCTTACCCGTTGGGCTTGGCCTCGGATTCATGGACGTCATTCTGGAGTAGCGCGATGATCTGCTTTGCGGTTTCACTCCGGTGGTCCTGTGAGATGGGCCTGCTTCCGATCAGGTCGTTGACCCAGAGCCCGTCAGCAGCGAGCAGGGCGAGCGAGGTCATCTGGTCGCGCTCAGCTTCGTCTCGTTCGCTACGTCCGGTCCATCGGTCGATGAGGTCTTCCCAGATCGCCTTGTGCTGGGTGTGCTGGCTGTCGAGAATCATCTGGAACTCGGCGCGGGAGGCGGCTGTCGAACAAGTGAGTATGTAGGCGGTCAGGCGCTCCATCGGCGTTGCCTCAGCGGTCGGCTTTCCACAGGCGATCTCTAACTGCCGCTCCCAGCGATCAGCGAGTCTCTGGTGGATCGCAGCGATCAAGTCGTCTCGTGATGGGAAGTGGTAGATGATCCCGGCCCTGGTGATCCCTGCAGCGGCCGCGACAGAGTCAAACGTGACTGCTGTGATCCCGTCTTCCTTGATCACTTGGATCGCGGCGTCGAGGATCATGGTCTTCTTGCTCTCACGCACCATCATGCGCCCCTCCGATTGGTTCAGTGGTTTTCGGCGTACTCCATTGCCTCGCTGCCGCGCCCGTAAGCGCGGAGCAGCCGATTGGTCAGAGCGGCTCCACTAGCCAGCATGACAGCGAGGACGATCATCGTGACCAAATAGGCCGTGTCGTAGGCGGAGGTGGCGGCTGCGATCACGTCGAGATCTCCGTCGGCGATCCCGAGGGCATCGGCAATGCTCTCCCCCGCTGCGGCGGGAGTGCCATCCGGGAGTCGGACGACTGTGGCGTAGACGAAGGTCAGGAGGCTCCCGAGGAGTGCTACAGCCGAGAGGGAGCCCATCTCATAGGAGACTTCTTCGATCGAGGCCGCCATGCCGGCCTTTCGCGGAGGCGCGTTGCCCATAATGGCGGCGGAAGCGACGGCGGAGGTGCCGCCCAGGCCGAAGCCGGTCACGATGAAGCTGACGACCAGCAGGGGTAGTGATCCGTTCGCAGAGGCCAGCACGGCGAGAGCTAGTCCTAGGGCGGCGATGGCGAGGCTGCCGGAGATAATGATCCGCAGGCCCACGATGTGCAGGATCGCGGCCCCTAGGACACCAGAGGGCAGGGCGCCAAGCGCGATGGCTGCGACTAGCAGGCCTGCTTGCAGGGGGGTGAAGCCCTCGACGAGCTGGAAGCGCTGTGTGGTCGCGAGCTGGGCGCCAGCGATGGTGAACATCGCGAAGAAGGCTGCCAGAGAGCCGCCAGCGAAGGCGCGGTTGCGGAAGATGGAGAACTCGATGAGTGGTTCTTCCAATCGGCCCTGGCGTCGCACGAAGAGGACGAACCCGATGACTGCTGACGCCAGCGCCCCTGCGATCAGAACCCAGTTCTGTGGAATATGGGCCAGTTCCTTGATGACGAGCACGGTGCCCACCAGCCCGACCATCGCATAGAGGGATGAGACGAGATCCCACTTCTTCGACGGATCGGGATGGTTGTGCGGCGCGATGATTGCGGTCGCCACAAGTGCGATGGCAACAACGGGGACATTGATGAGGAAAACAGATCCCCACCAGAACCGTTCGAGAAGGGCGCCGCCGAGAATGGGTCCGAGCGCTGCCCCCGCGATCGACAGGCTCCCCCAGATGGCGATGGCGATGTTGCGCTCACGAGGATCGTCGAACGCGAGGCGGATCAGAGCAAGCGTGGCGGGCATCATCGCTGCGGCCCCCACAGCGAGGAGTGCCCTGGCGCCGATCAGGAAGGCAGGGTTGGGCGAGAATGCCGCTGCCAGTGATGCGGCACCGAAGATCCACAGGCCGACGACGAACATTCGGCGGTGGCCGATGCGATCGCCCAGTGTGCCTGCTCCCAAGAGGAGGCCAGCCATGACCAGGGGGTAGGCGTTGATGATCCACAGTGTCGAGGATCCGGACGCGCCGAGGTCTGCGGTCAACGTAGGCAAGGCGGTGTAGAGGATCGAATTGTCGAGGGTGATGAGTAGCAGGCCGGCCCCCACGGTCATGAGCAGCCACCACCGCCGCGGCGATGATCCAACGTCGTTCACTGTTGTACCCCTGTCCTCTGCCTGTAGTCGCATCAACGAAACTATACTAACAGGTTAGTAAAGTAAACGTCAACGCTCCGACAGAGGGATGCCTCACGATCCAGCTGGGTGTTCATTGCCCCATCCCGGCGTCAAGCCGGGTATACCCCTTTACGCACCCCCCGGCCCTACGAGATCATCACGTCAGAGTGGGTTCAGTTCGGACCCGTTGGACACATCTGACGGAGGGTCTTAGACGTGGTTGGACAGGCGGTGGCCTACGTCCGGGTGAGTTCGGCCGAGCAGAACCTGGGCCGGCAGCTCGAGGCGGTGGGGGAGTGCGACCGCGTCTTCCAGGACAAGATCTCCGGCAGCTCGAGGGCCAAGCGCACGGGCTTGGCGGAGCTGATCGGGTACGTGCGGGAGGGGGACCTGGTGAAGGTCGCCTCGATGGATCGGCTGGGCCGGGACACCCGGGACTTGTACGCGATCGTGGACGAGCTCACGGACAAGGGATGTGCGGTGCAATTCGTGTCCGAGCGGATCACCGTGGACAAGTCCGGCACCTCCCCGGTGGACGGGCTCATGCTGGGGATCCTGGCGGCGTTCGCTGAGTTCGAGCGCCGACGGATCAAGGAACGTCAGGCCGAGGGCATCGCCCTGGCCAAGGCCCGCGGCAAGTACGTGCAGGCCCCGAAGCTCTCGGACGCGGACGTGGAGCAGGCACGCGTGATGATCGACATGGGCATCCCGAAGGCCGAGGTGGCGCGCACGTTCGGGGTCAGCCGGCAGACGCTCTACACGTCGTTGTCTCGTGGTGCTGGAGCTGAGGGGTGAGCCCGACCGCACGGGGTTGCGATTTTTTCGTTTGAGGTCTCATACTGCGTGCATGGAGACCAAGCCCAACGCCACGCACACGGTGCTGCCGCCTGCAGACCTGGAGGAGATGCTCGATCTGAGCAGGTTCCTGGGGGCCCTGACGCAGCCGGCCGCGTTGCTCGGTCCGGACGGGCAGACCGTTCCTCTTCCCTTGGAGGCGTTCAACGTCCTGCGGGAGGTGGTCGAGGCCATGCAGGTGGGCAAGGCCATCACCGTGGCCCCGGTGGACCAGATGCTCACCACGCAGGAGGCGGCGAACTTCCTGGGGATCAGCCGTCCCACGCTCGTGAAGCTGCTCGAGGGCGGCGAGCTTGCCCATGAGCTGACCTCCGGTGGCCGCCACCGGCGGGTGCGCCTGCAGGATGTGGTGCAGTACCAAGAGGCCAAGCGTCGGGACCGCCGCGCCGCCCTGGAAGACCTGACCGGTTCGGCCTCCGAGGCGGGTCTCTACGACGAGGACGCGGATCGGTACCGGCAGGCTCTGCGTCAGGCCCGCCGCGACCTGGGGCGGCAGGCCCGGTAGTGGCCCGCTTCAGTGCCGTGCTCGATGCGTGCGTGCTGGTGCCCATCGCGCAGGCGGACACCCTGCTCTACATGGCCGAGGCCGGCCTCTACCGGCCCTTGTGGAGTGAGCGGATCCTCGAGGAGACCATCCGTGCGTTGGAGACCATCCACCCGGACATGCGGGAGACCGGGGCGGCCCGACGCCGGGCCGCGGTGATGAACCAGGCCTTCGACGACGCGTGCGTGCAAGGGTGGGAGCAGCTCGTTGGGGCCATCGATCTTCCCGACCCGGATGATCGGCATGTGGTGGCCGCCGCGGTCCAGGGGCGGGCGGATCTGATCGTGACGGCCAACCTCAAGGACTTCCCTGCCGAGGTGCTCGGCCGGTTCAACCTGCAGGCTCAGGATCCGGACGAGTTCTTCATGAACCAGCTCGACCTGGACCCGGCCCAGGTGATGCGCTCTGTTCAGGTGCAGGCGGCGGCCACCCGTAATCCGCCTCTCACGGTGGCCGCCGTCCTGGCGAGCCTGGAGCGGTGCGGGGCGGGAATGTTCGCCGAGGCAGCCCGCGGCCAGACCTGGCGGCTGTAGAACGGGCGGGCGGAAGGAAGCTGCACGGGCATGTCGTCGCACGCGGTCGCAGAAGGGGGCTATGTCATCCGACTGATGCCCCCGTTGGCTGGCCGGACGCCACCGTCCTAGCGTCGAGGTTTAGCTTGGACAGCGTTACTTCAGTCTTGGCAAGTTTTTATGCACCCCGACTTGAGTTGCAGCCGTGATCGAGCGTCTGTGCTTTACTGTGTGAGTGGATCGAGCCGAAGAAGCAGCCCAGAGGGCGTTGCATACTGTCGTCAGCGAGTGCGCCGAGAGCGGCCTGACCGATGCCTTGCGGGGGCTGGTGCAGGAGGTCTATACGACCAACCTTGACCGTTACGAGCCCGACGAGCTCGGTGACACCCCTAGGTCCTTCGGTTTTCAGTGCTACGAGAACCTGAAGGAGAGGGCGCCTCGTCGAGCTCACCATGATGTGCGCGAACACCCCGATGCGCATTGGCGTATCTCGGGGCTCCACGTGGCGACCCCAGGAGGCGTCCTCACCTTCGAGTTCGCGGGCGCACGCTTCGTAACGATGAAGGTTCCCTACGGGCAAGGGCGCAATCCGAACTGGGGTGGGGGCGTCGACTGGGCTCATCAAGATAGCCAGGTCAGGGCGGCAATCGCCGCAGAGAACTCCGAGGTTCTGCAGTATCGGACCCCTGCCGCCGGAGCTGCGTCGCTCTTCGCGCACCCAGGGTCGCCCGGAACTGTACAGAACTTCATGCTCCTGTGGGGCGGGGAAGCCAAGACTCCACTGACCGCGGGCTGGCTGGCCGTTCCCGTGCTCGGTGAGAGGCCCTTCATCGCCCACGAGAGGCTCTGGTGGGATGCCGACCGTGACGCGCAGGTCACGCAGACGCCCATGCCTGATCGTGGCCCGAACTTCGACGAGAGGCCCGCGGCAGCCCTCTCGATGGCTCTGAAGCAGCGGCCCCAGGAAGGTCAGGCGTGACCCGCATTTCACCTCTCTCGGCTGCGGGCACGGACTTCGATGGCACTCGGCTCACCGTGGCCAGGAGGCTGCGCCGAAAGACCAAGGCCACCCTCGCCCGAGAAGTAGGAGTCACCCCGACCGCCATCGCGCAGTTTGAGAAGAACCTCTCGAAGCCGACTCAAAGTGTCCTGGCCCGACTTTGCTTGCAGCTGGGCTTGCCTCGAGAATTCTTCGGCGCCGGACGACCTCTTGCGCTCTTGCCTGCGTCCGGGGCGCACTTCCGCTCGTTGCGCTCTACGTCCGCTACCTCCAGGGAGCAGGCGCTGGCCTACGGCGAGTTGTGCCTGGAGCTGGTTGATCTGATCGGTGCCTACGTCGATCTTCCCCCGGTGTCGCTGCCCGAGCTGGAGCTGCCCGAGGAGCTGACCGATGAGGCCATCGTTGAGGCGGCTCGGCTTACTCGTTCGACCTGGGGCATCGCGCCAGGTCCTCTGCCCTCAGTGGTCCAGACGCTGGAAGCCCACGGGATCATCGCGTTGCGCCTGCCGGTGGAGACGGACGCGGCTGTAGACGCGTTCTCGACGTACTCCGGAGCACGGCCACTGGTTTTTCTCTCCCCAACCAAGGATGACAAAGCGCGTAGCCGGTTCGACGCGGCCCATGAGTTGGGCCACCTGGTTCTGCACCCCGACACCGAACCGGGGTCGAAGCTAGTGGAGCAGCAGGCCCACCAGTTCGCCGCTGAGTTCCTCATGCCTCGAGACGAGATCATTGAAGACCTGCCCCGGCGCATTAACTGGCCGGCGTTCCATGAGCTCAAGCGCCACTGGGGGGTCAGTCTGCGTGCCCTGGTTTACCGTGCCCACTCACTGGGACGGCTCTCCGAGGCCTCGTACAGGCGCGCCAATCAGCAACTATCCGCCTGGGGGCATCCGGAGCCCGGGCCCCTTGGCCCGGCGGAATCGCCACAGGTGCTCGGGATTGCTCGTCAGTTGATCACCGAGGGTGGATACGACTTCGAGGGCATCATGGCTGCTGGCCGTATCGCTCCCGAGGTGGCCGAAGCGGTCATGGATGCCGCCTCGACCGTCCGACCGAAGCTGCGGTTCGTCATCTGACACTGTCCGATCTCTGCCACCAGTGTCGGTGCTTCTACGCCTTCTCCATATGGCGCGCTGCTACGAAGTCAGCTGGGCGTAACGGGCGAAGAGTAGCTCCTGACGCTCCAGCTCGGTGCGGCACCGGCGGGGTGCTCCCATGATCTTGTCCATCACCGCGTCCAGCCCGTCGTGGGCCTTGACCAGGGCCGGGTCCATGCCCAGCGGGGCGTAGTGCTGGGCAAGGGACCGCCTGGGATGTAGGGCTCGGGCTTCGAGGACCTTCTCGGCGGCGCGGGCCAGGGCGGCTCGGTCCTTGTCGGTCAGGGCGGGCAGGGGGAAGCCGTTCCAGGTGATCGTGCTGGAGAACGAGATGCGGGACTCCAGCCGTCCGCCGACGGTCTTCATCCAGGTGATGAACATCGAGGAGGAGGCCACAGCGAACACGATGCCATCGGGGTCCAGGGCGCCGTAGACCTTGTTGGAGATGATGACGTCGGGCTCGAAGTGGGCCACGGGCAGGTAGGCCCGTGCTTCGCTGCTGACCTCGGGGATACCGACGAACGGCACGTCGGAGACGAGGCCCCGCTGGCGGAACAGGTGGGGGAAACGTGCCCAGTCCCGGGTGGAGGCGGCCTTGGACTTGGCCCGTTCGGCAGCGACACCCTCGAGGCGGCGCTTGAGCTCGGGGGAGCGGGAGGGCGCGTCGGGGTCCATGTCGGTCAGCCAGAGGCACCAGCGCTGCTGGCCGCGGATCAACTCGACCGCACCGACGTAAGGGCGCACGTAGGGGGCTATCACGGAGTCGGCCATCACAGCCTCGTACTGCTCTGCGGTGACGACGAGGTTGCCGGCGTCCGCAGGCTTGGAGCCGTACGTGACTTCGGGCAGATCGGGGGCGAGCGGGGTGCTGCGCTTCTCCACCAGCACGTTGGGTCCGTCCACCAGGTACCCGTTGATGGTCTTCACACCGGTGACCTCGGACGCCTGCCCGCCCACGTGGGCGTACTCGAAGAGGCGGGGCTTGGCGCCCGGGTCGCGGGTGAAGCCGATGATCACGCAGTGTACGGCGGCCTTGCCGGGGGCTTGAGAGTCCCACTGGAAGGTGCGGTGGGCGAACTTGATGCGCCAGCCGGCGGCGAAGATCGGGGCGAACAGGCGGGCGGGCTGGTCGCCCTGGACGATGGAGTTCGTGGTCACGAACGCCCACTCCCCATCCCGCTCGGCCAGCAGACGCAGGGTAAGCGCGTGCCAGGAGGTCACGAAGTCCAGGCGGGAGAGCTGCTTGCCTTCGCCCCAGGCCGCCTGCATCAGCGCCAGTTGGGCAGCCGTGCGGGTGTGGTCACCCAGGAACGGGGGGTTGCCGAACACGAACGTGCGCCCGGCCGGGGCGGGAAGGGCCTGAGACCAGTCGAGGGTGAGCGCGTCGTGCTGGTAGATCGTGGCGGTGGTCTTGATCGGCAGACGCACCGGGGCCTGGCCGAGCGCGGCGGCCAGCTGCCGGTTGGCCTGGTGGTCCACGAGGAACATGGCGGTCTCGGCGATCTTGGCCGGCCACCAGTTGATCTCGATCCCGTAGAACCGGTCGATGTGGATCCGCTGGTCCAAGCTCACGTCCAGGGACAGGTCCTGGGACCCGGTGCGGCGGCGCTGGTCAGCCAGCAGGTCCGTCTCGATCTCGCGCAGCTTGGCGTAGGCCAGGTTCAAGAAGTTGCCGGCCCCGCAGGCCGGGTCGACGTAGATGTTGGCGGCCATCTCCTCGATTAGGGCGACGATCTCGCGGGTCGTGGTGGTCTTGTTGCGGATCAGTCGGTCGGCGCGGGCGCGGTAGTCGTCCAGGAAGAGCGGGCCGATGGTCTTGAGGATGTTCTCCTCGGAGGTGTAGTGCTCCCCGTCGCCGCGGCGGGCCTGCTTGGACTTGACCAGCTGGAACATGGAGCCGAACACGGCCGGGGAGATCTGCGTCCACCGGAACCGGCAGGCTGCCACGAGCGCGTCCCGGAACTCCTCGGTGAGGAAGCCGGCCGTGGAGGTGCCGTCGAAGATGCCGCCGTTGACGTAGGGGAAGCGGGCCAGGGAGTCCGGCACGCCGCGGCGGCGGTTCTCCGGGGTGTTGAGCACGCGGAACAGGGCGTCCAGCTGGGGGCCGAGGTTGTCGGCGGTGGTGTCCCATTCCACCCAACGCTGGAACAGGTCGGCCTCCCACAGGCCGGCGTCGTCGCCGTAGAGCAGGAACAGCAGCCGGGTGAGCAGGATCGAGGCCTGCTGGGTGGCGAACTCCTCCTCTTCGGCGTCCTCGGGGGCCTCCTCGCCCACGGGCACGTCCACCTCGTCTCCGACGAGGGCGGTGAACATGGACGCCATCAGGGCGGCGGCGGCGATGGAGGCTTCCTGCTCCTCGGCCTTGGTCACGGTGTCCTGACCGGCGAGGAACATCAGCTGGTCCACATGGTCCGCAGCGTCTTCCACGGCGAACTCGGACACCCAGCTGGCGTCTCCGAGGCGTTCGACGCGGATGCGGGCGAAGTCCGTGACGAGCACGTACTTGGGCCACTCGTGCTGACCGACGGACCCGCCGGCGAGGTAGTCCAGGGCCTGGTCGTGGGCGGCGTCGAGGTCGGCGTCCAGGGACTTGGCCTCGCCGAGGGCGACACCGGACCAGAAGAAGTCGATGTATCCGGCGCCGCCGGTGGAGGCGCGGGCGGCGCTGCGTTCGAACAGGTCGATGCGTTCGGGGATGATCCCGAAGGTGCGCAGCAGGTCGGACCAGAACTGCTGGGCGAAGGACTTTTCGGTATGGGTCTGACCGTCGGTGCGCCAC
>NZ_JAMYEH010000015.1:0-44308 GCF_033790745.1 Micrococcus sp. M4NT | reverse complement strand
AGGTAACCCCCGAGGTTACCTGGCAGTACTGCGCCCAGCTCATCGGCGGCAGCGTCCATGGCAGCCCTCCCGCACGCAGGAACGACGCAGGAACAACGCAGGAACAACGCAGGAACAACGCAGGAACAACGCAGGAACACGGGAGCAAGAACGCAGTGGGCCCCGCGCCTCCCTCTCGGGAGGCACGGGGCCCGCGTCGTCGGGATCAGCCCGAGATCTGGGGACTCAGAGGCCCTTCATGATCTCACGCATGAGCTCGGCGGTCTCGGACGGGGTCTTGCCGACCTTCACGCCCGCGGCCTCAAGGGCCTCCTTCTTGGCCTGCGCGGTGCCCGCGGAGCCGGAGACGATGGCGCCGGCGTGGCCCATGGTCTTGCCCTCCGGGGCGGTGAAGCCGGCCACGTAGCCGACGACCGGCTTGGTGACGTTGGCCTTGATGAACTCGGCCGCACGCTCCTCGGCGTCGCCGCCGATCTCACCGATCATCACGATGGCCTGGGTGTCCGGGTCGGCCTCGAACGCCTCGAGGGCGTCGATGTGGGTGGTGCCGATGACCGGGTCGCCGCCGATGCCGATGGCGGTGGAGAAGCCGAAGTCCTTCAGCTCGTACATCATCTGGTAGGTCAGGGTGCCCGACTTGGACACGAGGCCGATCGGGCCGGAGCCGGTGATCGTGGCCGGGGTGATGCCGGCCAGGGCCTCGCCCGGGGTGATGATGCCGGGGCAGTTCGGGCCGATGATGCGGGTCTTCGGCTTGCCGTCCTCGCCGGTCTTCGACTGGGACAGGGCGAAGAACTCCGCGGAGTCCTGCACCGGGATGCCCTCGGTGATGACCACGAGCAGCGGGATCTCGGCCTCGATGGCCTCGATCGCGGCGTCCTTGGCGAAGGCCGGCGGCACGAAGGCGACGGACACGTCCGCGCCGGTCTTCTCCATGGCCTCCGTGACGGAGCCGAAGACGGGCAGCTCGACGGCGTTGCCGTCCTTGTCCTCATGGGACACGGTGGTGCCGGCCTTGCGGGCGTTCACGCCGCCCACGATGTTCGTGCCGGCCTTGAGCATCAGGCGGGTGTGCTTGGTGCCCTCACCGCCGGTGATGCCCTGCACGATGACCTTGGAGTCCTTGTTCAGGTAGATCGACATAGCTGTTCCTCAGTCTTTCCGAACGGTCAGTTCGCGGAGTGGGCGAGCTCGGCGGCCTTGTCGGCGCCCTCGTCCATGGTGGCGGCCAGGGTGACGAGCGGGTGGTTCGCCTCCTGCAGGATGCGGCGGCCCTCCTCCACGGCGTTGCCGTCCAGGCGGACGACGAGCGGCTTGGTGGCGGCGTCGCCCAGGATCTCGAGGGCCTTCACGATGCCGTTGGCCACGGCGTCGCACGCGGTGATGCCGCCGAAGACGTTCACGAACACGGACTTGACCTGCTCGTCGCCCAGGATGACGTCGAGGCCGTTGGCCATGACCTCGGCGTTGGCGCCCCCGCCGATGTCCAGGAAGTTGGCGGGCTTCACGCCGCCGTGCTTCTCACCCGCGTAGGCCACCACGTCGAGGGTGGACATCACGAGGCCGGCGCCGTTGCCGATCACGCCGACCTGGCCGTCGAGCTTCACGTAGTTGAGGTCGTTCGCCTTGGCCTTGGCCTCCAGCGGGTCCTCGGTGCGCTCGTCGACGAGGGCCGCGTGGCCCTCCTGGCGGAACTCGGCGTTGTCATCCAGGGAGACCTTGCCGTCGAGGGCGAGGATCTTGCCGTCGCCGGTCTTCACCAGCGGGTTGACCTCGACGAGGGTGGCGTCCTCCTTCTCGAAGACGGTCCACAGCGTCTGCAGGACGTCGGCGACGTCGGCGCGCAGCTCCTCGGGGAAGTTCGCCTCGGCGACGATCTTCTGGGCGGTCTCGGCGTCGATGCCGGTCAGCGCGGAGACGGGCACCTTGGCGAGGGCCTCGGGGCGCTCCTCGGCGAGGGTCTCGATGTCCATGCCGCCCTCCACCGAGCACATGGCCAGGTAGGTGCGGTTCGCGCGGTCCAGCAGCACGGAGAAGTAGTACTCCTCGGCGATGTCGGCGCCCTGCGCGATCATGACCTGGTGCACGGTGTGGCCCTTGATGTCCATCCCCAGGATGGCCTTGGCGTGCTCGTACGCCTCGTCGGCGGTCTTCGCGACCTTGACGCCGCCGGCCTTGCCGCGGCCGCCGACCTTCACCTGCGCCTTGACGACGGTCACGCCGCCGATCTTCTCAGCGGCCGCCTTGGCCTCTTCCGGGGTCTGCGCCACGATGCCGGCGAGCACGGGGACGCCGTGCTTCTCGAACAGATCGCGCGCCTGGTACTCATACAGGTCCACGGTGGATGTCCTTCTGGGTCGAAGACTTCGGTCTGCCGGGGTGCCGCATCACGGCGCCTCGGCGGGAGCGGGCCCCGCGCCGGTCCGCCGCGCGCGGAGGCGCGGAGACGACGTCGAGGAGCTCTCCTCCGTCACTGTAGTCCACACCGCCCGGCGCGCAGAGGGCTCTCAGCCCTCCAGCTTGGTGAGGGGTGCATAGCGCAGCAGCAGGCGCTTCTGGGCCCCCGAGTCCTCGAACGTGACCGTGGCCACGGTCTTGTCCCCGGCTCCGGTGACGGCGTCCACGCGGCCCGCACCGAAGGTGGCGTGGGACACGCGGTCTCCGGGGTTCAGGGCCGCGATCTCCTTCTGCGGCTGCACCCGTGAGGGGGCCTTGCCGCGCACCACCGACGACGGCACGGTCAGGTCCGCGGCCTCCTCGCCGCGGGTGAGGCGCGCGGGGCGCGCGCCGGTGCCGTCATCGCGAGAGGACCACGAGGGCCGGCCGCCCTCGCCGCCGGAGCCGAACCGCCCCGCGTACCGCGAGGTCCCCGCCCCCGTGAGCGAGGTCAGGGAGCCGGCCGAGCGCGTGGTCCCCTCGCGCTCCCACTCGATGAGCCGCTCGGGGATCTCCCCGAGGAACTGGCTGGGCGGGTTGAACTGGTGCTGGCCCCACAGGGAGCGCGCCTCCGCGCGGGAGAGGAACAGCCGTTCACGGGCGCGGGTCAGCCCCACGTAGGCCAGGCGGCGCTCCTCCGCGAGCTCCTTCTCATCCGTCATGGAGCGGGCGTGCGGGAAGACGCCGTGCTCCATGCCCGTGAGGAAGACGACCGGGAACTCCAGGCCCTTTGCCGTGTGCAGCGTCATGAGCGTCACCTGGCCCTGCGCCTCGGCGAGGTCCGCGCCCTCGGCGTCCGACGGCGAGGGCAGCTGGTCCGCGTCCGCCACGAGCGCCACCTGCTCGAGGAAGTCCGAGAGCGTGCCGTCCGGGTGGGCGGTGGAGAAGGCGCGCACCACGGCCACGAGCTCGCCGAGGTTGTCCGCGCGGGACTCGTCCTGCAGGTCCTCCGACTCGCGCAGCGCGGCGAGCATGCCGGACTGCTCGAGGACGGCCTCGAGGACGGTAGCCGGGCTCTCGCCCTCCGCCAGCTGCATGAGGTCGTCCATCATCTGGACGAACCCGCGGATCGCCTTCACGGATCGCGTGGCCATGCCCGGGGCGTTCTCCGCGTCCCGCAGGGCGTCGAAGAACGTGGTGCGCTGGCGCTGCGCCCACGCGGCCACGGCGCCCTCAGCACGGTCGCCGATGCCGCGCTTGGGCTCATTGAGGATGCGGCGCACGTTGACGTCGTCGGCCGGGTTGACCACCACGCGCAGGTACGCGAGGGCGTCCTTGATCTCCTTGCGGTCGTAGAACCGCGTGCCGCCGATCACGCGGTACGGGATGCCGCGGGTGACGAGGCGCTCCTCGAGGGCGCGGGACTGGGCGTTGGTGCGGTAGAACACGGCAACGTCGGCCGGGCGCACCCCGCCCTCGTCCTGGAGGCGGTCGATGGTGGAGGAGATCCACTCGGCCTCCGCGGACTCGTTCTCCGCGGCGTAGCCGGTGATCTTCTCCCCCGCACCCTCGGCCGTCCACAGATCCTTCTTGCGGCGGTCCGGATTGTTCTGGATGACCGCGTTGGCCGCGTCCAGGATGGTCTGCGTGGAGCGGTAGTTCTGCTCGAGCCGGATGGTGGCCGCGTCCGTGAAGTCCTGCTCGAACTCCACGATGTTGCGGATGTCCGCGCCGCGGAAGGCGTAGATCGACTGGTCCGAGTCGCCCACCACGGTGAGCTCGCCGCCGGGGGTGTCCACACCCTCGGGCTCGCCGGCCGGGCCGGTGAGCAGCCGCACGAGACGGTACTGCGCGTGGTTGGTGTCCTGGTACTCGTCCACGAGCACGTGGCGGAAGCGGCGGCGGTAGCTGTCCAGCACGCGCGGGAACGCCTCGAACATGTGGACGGTCATGCCGATCAGGTCGTCGAAGTCCAGGGCGTTGGCCTGGCGCAGCCGCGCCGTGTAGTCGCGGTACACCGCGGCCACCGCCTGGCCCCACGGATCCTTCACGGACACGGTGCCCGCATAGTCGTCCGCCTCGATGAGCTCGTTCTTGAGGGAGCTGATGCGGTTGAGCAGGGCCTTGGGCGCGAAGCGCTTGGGGTCCAGCTCGTGCAGCTTGGCGATCGTGGTGACCAGCCGCAGGCTGTCCGCCGCGTCGTAGATGGTGAAGGTGGACTTCAGCCCGATGCTCGCCGCCTCGTTGCGCAGGATGCGCACAGCGGAGGAGTGGAACGTCGAGATCCACATGCGCTGCGCCGTGGGGCCGATGAGCCCGGCGACGCGCTCGCGCATCTCCGCGGCGGCCTTGTTCGTGAAGGTGATGGCCAGGATCTCGTGCGGGCGAGCCTGCCCCGTGGCCAGCAGGTGCGCGATCCGATGGGTCAGCACGCGCGTCTTGCCCGAGCCGGCCCCGGCGACGATCAGCAGCGGCGCCCCGGCATGGGTCACCGCCGCCGCCTGCTGGGGGTTCAGCCCCTCCACGAGGGACTCCGGGGTGTGGGCGGCGGTGCCCGCGCCGTTCCCGACGCTGTCCCCGCCCCACGCTCCCCCCGGCGCCTCCGGGTCCAGCGCGGCACGCGTCACCGCGGCGGGCACGAGCCCGGGCAGGGCGGTCTGCGGATCCGCCGACGGGCGGGTCCGAGAGGAGGGCAGGGGGTCGCGTCCGAGCGCGGAGAACAGGTCAGCCATGGCCCGTCCAGTCTAGGCGCGGCCCCGGACACGACAGCGGGGGCCGTCTGCGATGATGTCCCCTGGAGGTCCCATGTCGAAGAAGTCCCGCACGCCCCGACCGTCGTCGTCCACGGCGGCGACTCCCGCTCCGACCGCCGCCAGCCGCCCGGACGGCGACCCGACCATGCTCGTGATCGCGCTGATCGGCACCACGCTGTTCGTCGGCGCCTACTACCACCTGCTGGTCCTGCAGCAGATGACGCAGCTCACCGGCGGGCTGGCCGTGCCGGACTCGATGCTCGTCTACGGTCAGGACCACGTGCGGGCCCTCGCCGGCGTGATGGACGAGGCGGCGCGCGGCCAGCTCAACTGGGTGCACAAGACGGCCGGGGTGATCTTCCCGATCGCCGTCGCCCTGACGCTCACCGCGGTGGCGGCCTGGCGCCTGCGTCCCGCGGCGGCGAAGTGGGGCGCGTTCGGACTCGGCGTGCTGTTCGCCGTGGTGGACATCGCCGAGAACATCGCCATCGAGCAGGCGATCGCCGCGGGCGGCCCCGGCGCCGGCCTCGCGGCCGCGCTCACCCTTGCCCGCTGGGTGCTGCTCGCCCTGATCGCGCTCGCGGTCGTCGTGATGCTGGTGCGCGGCGGGAAGGGCCGGCAGGCCGCGACGTCGGTGCCCGCCTCGGCCTGACGCGCTCGGCTAGACTGACCGACCGGACCCGGCCACGGGTCCCCGCCCCAGTAGCTCAGTTGGATAGAGCGACCCTCTCCTAAAGGGTAGGCCGTCGGTTCGATTCCGGCCTGGGGCACCACCGCCGTCGCGGCGCCCGCGTGCCTCAGCCCGCGTCGGCGAACTGGGTCGTGTAGAGCTCGGCGTATCGGCCGCCCCGCTCGAGCAACGCCGCGTGCGTGCCGCGCTCCACGATCCGCCCGGCCTCCACCACGAGGATCTCGTCCGCGCTGCGCACCGTGGAGAGCCGGTGGGCGATCACGATCGCCGTGCGGCCCGCGAGCGCCTCCCCGAGCGCGTCCTGGATGGCGCGCTCGTTCGTGGAGTCCAGCGCCGCCGTCGCCTCGTCCAGCACCACGACGCGCGGGGCGGCCAGCAGCAGGCGCGCGATGGTCATGCGCTGGCGCTCGCCGCCGGAGAGGCGGTAGCCGCGCTCGCCGACCACGGTGTCCAGGCCGTCGGGCAGGGCCCGCATCACGTCTCCCAGGCGGGCGCGCTCGATCGCATCCCACAGCTGGGCGTCCGTGGCGTCGGGGCGGGCCAGGGCGAGATTGCCGCGCACCGTGTCATGGAACAGGTGTCCGTCCTGCGTGACCATGCCGACCGCCTGCTGCAGATCCGCGAAGGTCATGTCCCGCACGTCCACGCCGCCCAGCTCGACCGCGCCGGAGCTCACGTCCTGCAGGCGGGTCACGAGGGAGGCGATCGTCGACTTGCCGGCCCCGGAGGAGCCGACGAGGGCCACGGTGCGCCCGGCCGGCACCTCGACGTCGATCCCGTGGAGCACCTCCTCGCCGCCGCGCGTGTCCAGCACGGCCACCTCCTCGAGCGAGGCCAGGGACACCTCCTGCGCGGTGGGGTAGGAGAAGCGCACGTCCCGCAGGCGCACGGAGAGCGGCCCCTCGGGCACGGCCGCGGCGCGGCCCGGCTCCGGCTCCCGAATGAGGGGCTCCAGGTCGAGGACCTCGAACACGCGCTCGAAGGAGACGAGCGCGCTCATGATCTCCACGCGCGCATTGGCCAGCGCGGTCAGCGGGGCGTAGAGGCGCGTGAGGAGCAGGGCGAGCGTGACGACGTCGCCGGCGTCGAGGGTGCCCGCGAGGGCCTGGAGCCCGCCCACCCCGTACACGGCCGCGAGAGCGAGCGCGGAGACGAGCGTGAGCAGCGTGGTGAACACGGCCTGGCGCACGGAGATGTCCACGCCGGTGGCGCGCACGCGGTCCGCGCGCCGGGCGAACTCCGCCGACTCCGTGGCCGGGTCGCCGAAGAGCTTGATGAGGGTGGCGCCCGGCGCGGAGAAGCGCTCGGTCATCTGGTCGCCCATCGCGGCGTTGTGCCCGGCTCGCTCGCGTGAGAGCCCGGCCAGGCGCCGGCCCACCCACCGGGCGGGGAACAGGAAGACCGGCAGGAGCACGAGCGAGAGCACGGTGATCTGCCAGCTCGTCGCGATCATCACGGCCAGGGTGAGCGCCACGGAGACCACGTTGGCCACGACGCCGGAGAGGGTGCGGGAGATGGCCGACTGGGCCCCGACGACGTCGTTGTTCAGGCGCGAGACCAGGGCACCCGTGCGCGTGCGCTGGAAGAAGGCGACGGGCATGCGCTGCACGTGGTCGAAGACCTGCGTGCGCAGGTCGAAGATGACCCGTTCGCCGAGGCCCGCGGAGAGCCACTTGGTGAACACGCCGAGGACGGCGTCGGCGATGGCGACCGCGGCGATGAGCAGCGCGAGCCGCACGATCAGGTCGCCGTCCCGGCCGCCGGTGATCGCGTTGACGACGTCGCCCGCGAGGACCGGCGAGGCGACGCCGAGCACGGCCCCCAGGATCGAGGCGAGGACGAACACGACCAGCCGGGCGCGGTACCGTCCGGCGAACGCGACCGCGCGCCGCACGGTGCCCTTCTTGAGGGACTGGGACGCCTCCGGGCCGCTGCGCGTCATGCGCATCATGGACGCCCGTGCCGCCGACTCCATGCTCATGCGCACCACTCCCCTGTCGTCTCGTGACCGAGAGCAGTCTAGGGAGCGCCCCGGGAGCGGCGGGGGGATTCCGCTGGGAGCGTCAGGCCGCCAGGCCCAGGTAGCCCTGCCACGCCTCGGCGGGGCGGTCGAGCTCGCGGATGCGCCACTGCGCACCGCGCGGGCGCACCGGGTCCACGCGCAGCCGCCACCCCAGGGACTCGAGCGAGCGGTCCGCCTTGGCGCCGTTGCAGCGCAGGCAGCACGCCACCAGGTTCTCCCACGAGTTCTCCCCGCCGCGCGAACGGGGCCGGACGTGGTCCACCGTGGTGGCGTGGGCCCCGCAGTAGGCGCAGCGGTGGCCGTCCCGGCGCAGCACGCCCTTGCGGGAGACGGGTGCCGCCTCCCCGTGGGGGACGCGGATGTACTGGTGCAGGAGGATCACCAGGGGGCGGCCCCACGCGCGCGTCGGGCTCAGCATGGGATCCCCGCCGTCCTCCAGGACGCTGGCCTTGCCCGTGGCCACGAGCAGGAGCGCTCGGCGGTCGGAGACCACCGAGAGGGGTTCGTAGCCGGCGTTGAGGACGAGTGTGCGCATGGCGGGCCTCGGGACGGGGAGCGGACGGTCCCACGCTACGGGCCTCCGGTCCCCGCGCGCGGCGTGTCGCACGCGGGTGCGCAAAGTCTTCACCGATCGGTCACCTGCGCCTCACGCGCCGGTCACTCGCCGGGCAGGGCCTCCACCCACACGTGCGCGGCGGTGTCCCCGTGCAGCTCCAGCGCGTCGCCGGCGGCGGCGTCGCCGTCCGCCTCCGCCTCGATCCGGACGTATCCGGCCTCGAGCGCGGGCTGCGCCCGGAGGAGGCCGCCGGGCACGACGCCCGCGGCGGCGAGGTCCGTCAGGAGCTCCGGGTCGGCCTGGATCCCCTCGGCGAGGCTGAGGACGCGGAACCGGCCGGGTGTGGCGGCCGCCGTCGCCAGTCTCTCCCCGGCGAGGCCCATGTCCCGGCTCCAGTCCTCGGCGGAGCGCTGCTCGGGGCGCGGCGGGATCGGGGTGCCGTACGGGGTGACGCTCGGGTTCTCCAGGATCTCGAGCAGGCGGCGCTCCACCTGGTCGCTCATGACGTGCTCCCAGCGGCAGGCCTCGTCGTGCACGAGCGTCCAGTCCAGGCCGATGACGTCCGAGAGCAGGCGCTCGGCCAGGCGGTGCTTGCGCAGCACGGCCACGGCACGCTCGCGCCCGTCCACGGTGAGGTCCAGGCGGCGGTCGGCGCCGACGTGCACGAGGCCGTCGCGCTCCATGCGGGCCACCGTCTGGGAGACCGTGGGGCCGGAGTGGTCCAGCCGCTCCACGATGCGCGCACGCAGGGGCGTGATGCCCTCCTCCTCGAGCTCGAGGATGGTGCGTAGGTACATCTCCGTGGTGTCGATCAGATCGGTCATCGCGCCGTCCTCTTCCCGTGGTCTTCCTCCCGCGCCATCCTAGCCACGGGACCGGGGTCACGTTCACGGGGCGCGAGCGCCGCTGGGCCACAATGAGGACGACCCCGTCCCCCGCCCAGGAGCGCACCATGAACCCGACCTCCCCCACCGAGATCGTCATCCCCACGGACATGCTGCCGGCGGACGGCCGGTTCGGCGCTGGACCGTCCAAGGTCCGCCCCGAGCAGCTGCAGGCCGTGGCCGACGCCGCCGGGCTCATGGGGACCTCCCATCGCCAGAAGCCCGTGAAGGACCTCGTGGGCCGCGTGCGCGCCGGCGTCGCCGAGCTCTTCTCCGCCCCCGCGGGCTACGAGGTGGTCCTCGGGGTCGGCGGGTCCACCGCGTTCTGGGACGCCGCCTCCTTCGGACTGGTCCACGAGCGTGCGCAGCACCTGAGCTTCGGCGAGTTCGGCTCCAAGTTCGCCCGCGCCACGGACGCCGCCCCGTTCCTCGGCGCCTCGGACATCCGCACCGCGGAGCCGGGCACGCGCCCGGAGCCCGAGGCCGTGGCCGGCGTCGACGTGTACGCGTGGCCCCACAACGAGACGTCCACGGGCGTCATGGCGCCCGTGGAGCGCCCCGCGGGGATCGACGACGACGCGCTCGTGCTGATCGACGCCACCTCCGCGGCGGGCGGCCTGCCCGTGGACGTGGCGCAGGCGGACGTCTACTACTTCGCCCCGCAGAAGAACTTCGCCTCCGACGGCGGCCTGTGGCTCGCGCTGTTCTCCCCCGCTGCGCTCGAGCGGGTGCAGGAGGTCTCGGCCTCGGGCCGGTGGATCCCGGAGTTCCTGGACCTGGCCACCGCCGTGGACAACTCGCTCAAGGACCAGACGTACAACACGCCGGCCTTGGCCACCCTGGTGATGATGGACGCGCAGCTGCAGTGGATGAACGGCAACGGCGGCCTGGACTTCACCACCGCGCGCACCGCCGAGTCCTCGCGCCGGGTGTACGAGTGGGCCGAGCGGCACGCGGTGGCCACCCCGTTCGTGACGCGCCCCGAGGACCGCTCCGCCGTCATCTGCACCGTCGACTTCGACGAGGCGGTGGACGCCGCCGCCGTGGCGAAGGTGCTGCGCGCCAACGGCGTCGTGGACGTGGAGCCCTACCGCAAGCTCGGGCGCAACCAGCTGCGCATCGCCACGTTCGCGGCCATCGAGCCGGACGACGTCACGGCGCTGCTGGCCTGCATCGACCACGTGGTCGAGCGCCTGGGCTGAGCAGGGCTCAGGCCTCGCCGGGGACGCGGCCCTCGGCGACGGCCGCCAGGCGCTCGCGCTCGTCCTCGTTCACGCGCTCGGCGTAGGGCACCCACGGCGGGGCCACGAGGGCCCCGTCATGCGCCTGGATCCCCAGCTCGCACACGGTCACGTGCTTCGAGCGCGGGGCCCGGGCGAGCGTGCAGTACCAGGCCCACCCCGCGTAGCCGGGCAGGTGCGCGGCGAAGCGGTGGGTGACGAGCCGGTCGTCGTCCGCCGTGGCGTCCAGGTGCTCGCCCACCTGGCCCTCCTCCGCGTCCTCGGCCAGCGCGGCGCGCGCGGTCTCCACGGCCTCCGCCAGCAGCTCGTCCCGCTTGGGGGCCCGACGCCGGACGGGAGGCGCCGGCACGGCGGCCGCCTCGGTCTCGGGGCTCTGTCCGCTCGCGGACGGCGTCACGGGCTGCTCCGTCTCGTGCTTCACGGCGCTCATGCCTCGAGGTCGTCCGCGACGCGGCGCAGGACCTGCGCGATCTTGCCGGCCTGGGCGGGCTGCGGGTAGCGCCCGCGGCGCAGGCCGTTGGAGGTCTGGTCCAGCACCCGGATGAGGTCCTCCAGGAGGACCGCCATCTCATCGGGCTTGGGGCGGTGGTTGCGGACCACGGAGGGGGCGGAGTCGAGCACGCGCAGGGAGAGCGCCTGCTTTCCGCGCCGCCCCTCGGCCACGCCGAACTCGACGCGAGCCCCGGAGTGGAGCTCGGTCACGCCCGCGGGCAGGGCCGACGAGGGCACGTGGACCTCCTCGCCCTCGTCGGTGTGGGCGAATCCGAACCCCTTGGCGGAGTCGTAGAACTTGATGCGACCGGTGGGCATCTCTGGCACCTGCTTCTTCGTCGTCGGGTCGCCCACCGGCCTCTCCGGCGGGCGCCGCCGCCGTCTCCGACGGGCGCTCGGCCGGGTCTCGCCCGAGGGATCGGCGGGGTCCTGGACTGCACCGGCGCGGTGAGGCCGCGGCATCGGTGGGACCGCCTCTGACCGTGAGCCCTCGAGGGACGGCGATGGACGTGCTGCACTGATCCTCCAGGATAGCCGGACTACAGTGGCGGCCATGCCTGCCACCGTGCCCTCCGCCGCGCGCCGACCCGCCACCGACCCCGCGGAAGGCCGCGCGCCCAGCCCGTGGCTGCGCGCGGTGCTCGTGGCGGGCGTGGCCGTCACGGCGGTCTCCGCCCTCGCGCTGGCGGCCCTCCTGGTGGCCTACTTCCTCTCGGCGCCGGCCCTGCCCCTCCTGTACCGCCTGGCCCTCTACGGGCTTCCCGCGGGGTTCGGCCTGCTGGTGCTGCACCTGGTCCTCTCGGCCGTGCGGCGCGCCCGCTCCTGAGCGGCCCGGCACGTCAGCGAACGCCCAGCGGACTCCCAGGTGGAGTGGCCAGACTGGACTCATGCAGTCTCAGAACCCTGAAGCCCGCCTCCTCGTGGTGGACGACGAGCCCAACATCCGCGAGCTCCTCTCCACGTCCCTGCGCTTCGCGGGCTTCGAGGTGCGCGCCGCCGCCAACGGCCACGACGCCCTCGAGGCGGCGGAGGAGTTCCAGCCGGACCTGGCGGTGCTGGACGTGATGCTCCCGGACATGGACGGCTTCACCGTGACCCGTCGGCTGCGCGCCGCGGGCCGCCACTTCCCCGTGGTGTTCCTCACCGCCCGGGACGGCACCGAGGACAAGGTCACCGGCCTCACCGTGGGCGGGGACGACTACGTCACCAAGCCCTTCTCGCTGGACGAGGTGGTGGCCCGCATCCGCGCGGTGCTGCGGCGCACCGCGTCCCTGGACGACGACGGCGCCGTGCTGCGCGTGGACGACCTCGAACTGGACGACGACGCGCACGAGGTGCGTCGCGGCGGCGAGGTGGTGGACCTCTCCCCCACCGAGTTCAAGCTCCTGCGCTACCTGATGATGAACCCGAACCGCGTCCTCTCCAAGGCCCAGATCCTGGACCACGTGTGGGAGTACGACTTCAACGGGGACGCCTCCATCGTGGAGTCCTACATCTCCTACCTGCGTCGCAAGATCGACGTGGCCGGGCGGGACCGCATGATCCACACCAAGCGCGGGGTGGGCTACATGCTGCGCACGGCCGACAAGCGCTGAGGTGGCGGAGCGCCTCCGCGTCGCGTCGTCCCGGCTGCGGCACCCCCGCACGTGGGCCCGGGGCGCGTGGTCGGCCCAGTCCCTGCGCACCAAGCTCGTCGTGATGATCACGGCGCTCATGCTCACCCTCGTGGCGGTCACCGCCCTCGTCACCTCCGCCCTGTTCCGGCAGGAGCTCGTGCGGCAGCTGGACGAGGACATGGTCACCAACCGGGACGCGGTGTCCGTGTACCTGACCACCGTAGTCCAGACCGGCGGGTACTACACGCCCCAGCACGGGATCCTGCGCTTCTACGGCGCCCTGTGGGACACCACGGGCGCGCCGGTCGTCAGCACCCCCGTGATCATGGACGCGGACGCCCCGCGCCTCGAGGGGCTCTCCCTGGATCGCGTGCGCGAGATCGGCTCCGAGTCCTTCGAGGTGCCCGGCACGCAGGCGGACTCGAACGGCTGGCGGGTCCAGCTGTACCCCCTGCGCAGCGGCGAGGGCTCCATCGCCATCGCCCTGCCCCTGCACACCGTCTCCTCCTCCGTGGAGCGGGTCACCGCGCTCGTGGTGACCATCGGGCTGCTGGCGACGGCGGGCGCCGTCGTGGTGGCCAACCTGGCGGTGAAGCGCGCCTTCCGGACGCTGAACCGCGTGGAGCGCACGGCCGCGAAGATCGCGGCGGGCGATCTGAGCCAGCGCGTCGAGACCGCGCCCCCGGACACCGAGGTGGGGCGACTGTCCCGCTCGCTCAACGCGATGCTCGCTCACATCGAGTCCGCCTTCCGGGACAAGGAGGTCTCCGAGGGCAAGATGCGCCGGTTCGTGCAGGACGCGTCCCATGAGCTGCGCACCCCGCTCGTGACCATCCGCGGCTTCTCCGAGCTCTACCGCCACGGCGGCATCACGAAGGAGGAGGACGTGGCCGCGGCGATGGGCCGGATCGAGTCCGAGGCGGCCCGCATGACGCGCCTCGTGGAGGACCTGCTGACCCTCGCCCGCCTGGACGAGCAGCGGCCCCTCGAGCACGCGCCGGTGGACCTGCTCGTGCTGGGCGTGGACTCCATGATGGACGCCTCGGTCAACGCCCCGGACCGCACGGTGCGGCTCGTCGGGCTGGACGGCGGACGGGCCTCCTCGGCCCCCCTCATGGGCGACGAGAACCGCATCCGCCAGGTGGTGGTCAACCTCATGACGAACGCGCTGCGGTACACCCCGGCCGGCACCCCCATCGAGATCGCGGTGGGCACCGTGGAGATCCCCTCCGGCGGCTCCGGCGGCCCCGGCGGGGGACCGGACCGGGACTCGGTGATCGAGATCCGCGACCACGGCCAGGGCGTCTCCGAGGAGGACCGCGCACGGATCTTCGAGCGGTTCTACCGCGCGGACTCCTCGCGCCACCGCGAGACCGGCGGCACAGGGCTGGGCCTGGCGATCGTCGCCGCGATCGTCGCCCAGCACGGCGGCTCCGTCCGGCTCCTGGAGACCGAGGGCGGCGGCGCCACGTTCTCCGTGCACCTGCCGTGGACCCCCTTCGAGGACGATGACCTCGAAGATGACGGCGAAGCCGGGCACGAGGACGACGTCGAAACCGGCCTCGAGGAGGACGGCCCGGAGGGCGGGCGTCCGACGGCGGATCCCGTCGGGCGCGCCTCCTCCTCTGTGGCCCCCTCGGGGGCGGGCGCCTCGTCCGCGGTCCAGCGCCGTCGGCTGACGCGGGTCGCCGGACGACTGCGCCGCGCTGCGGCCAGCCGTCGCGACCGCGGCCCGCGCGACGGCGGCTGAGTCCCGCGGCCCGGCCGCGGCTCCTGCACAGGGCTCACCGCTCCCCCGGCCGGTCCCCAGACCGCGGGGACCGACGGCGGGCCGGCAGCGGCCGTCCCTAGCGTGGGGGTCAGCGGAGCCGGCCGCACCTCCGGCGTACACAGAGGGGACACGCACATGACCATCGTCCAGATCGACATCGAGGACCTGCGCGCCAAGAGCGGCGCCGTCGAGGGGTCCATCGGCCGCCTGCAGACCGAGGTGAACACCATGGAGGCGAGCCTCCGCCAGCTCCAGGACACGTGGCGCGGCCAGGCGTCCAGCAACTTCCAGGGCGTGCTGACGGAGTGGCGCGCCACCCAGCAGCGCGTGGAGGCCTCCCTGGCCTCCATCCGCCAGGCCATGGACGCCGCCGCCCAGCAGTACCAGGACGCAGAGGCGGCGAACGCCTCGATGTTCCGCTTCTGATCCGGGGCCCGTGCCGCGCGCGGCCTAGAGTGACGGTCATGAGCGTGCTCATCGACCCACCCGTCTGGCCCGCGCACGGCACGGTGTTCTCGCACCTCGTCTCGGACGCCTCCCTCGAGGAGCTGCACGCCTTCGCGCGGACGGCTGGCCTCAGCCCGCGCGCCTTCGACCTGGACCACTACGACGTGCCTGCGCACCGCCACGCGGACCTCGTGGCGGCAGGGGCGGAGGAGGTCAGCGGCGCGGAGCTGGTCCGGCGCCTCGTCCGATCGGGCCTGCGCGTTCCGGCCCGACGCCGGCCGACGCGGATCACCCCGGTGCTGCGCCGCCGTTGGGAGCGGCTCTTCGCGGGGGCCGGTGCCCACCCGGACGCGGTGCTCGCGACGGGTCAGGAGCTGCTGACGCGGTGGGCCGAGGAGCACCGCCACTACCACTCCCCCGCGCACCTGCTCGCCGTGCTCGAGGCGCTGGACGAGCTCGACGCCGCTGGTGAGGACCTCGGCGCGGACCCCCGCGCCGTGCGTCTGGCGGCCTGGTTCCACGACGCCGTCTACGCGGCGGACCAGACGGCCGACCCCGGCCAGGACGAGGCGGACTCGGCCGAGCTCGCCCTCCACCTGCTCGGCGATCCGCGGCTGCGGGTGCCCACCGCCCTCGTCGCCGAGGTCGAGCGGCTCGTGCTGCTCACCGTGGACCACCGCCCAGCCCCGGGCGACCCCGCCGGGGCTGCTCTGAGCGACGCGGACCTCGCGGTGCTCGGCAGCTCCCCCCAGGGGTATGACCGCTACGTCGAGGCCGTGCGCGCGGACTTCGCGCACGTCGCTGACGCGCACTGGCGCACCGGGAGGGCTGCCGTCCTCCAGCACCTGCTCTCCGCCGAGCACCTCTACGCCACCGCCACCGGCCGCGCCCGCTGGGAGCAGCCGGCGCGTCTGAACCTGCGCCGCGAACTGGAGGCCCTGCGCTCCTGAGCCGACACGGCGAGGCCCGCCTCCCCGGATCGGGAAGACGGGCCTCGCGTGCTGGGCGCCCGGGAGGACCGGGCGGGCTCAGCGGGTGGTCACATCATGCCGCCCATGCCGCCCATCGGGTCCATGCCCTCGGCACCGCCGGCCGGGTTCTTCTCCGGCTTGTCGGCCACGACGGCCTCGGTGGTGAGGAACAGGCCCGCGATGGACGCGGCGTTCTGCAGGGCGGAGCGGGTCACCTTGACCGGGTCGTTGATGCCCGCGGCCAGCAGGTCCTCGTACTCGCCGGTGGCGGCGTTCAGGCCGTGGCCGGCCTCGAGGGTCTTGACCTTGTCCGCCACGACGCCCGGCTCCATGCCCGCGTTGAAGGCGATCTGCTTCAGCGGGGCCTCGATGGCGACCTTGACGATGTTCGCGCCGGTGGCCTCGTCGCCCTCGAGCTGCAGGCCCTCGAACGCCTTCGCGCCGGCCTGGATCAGGGCCACGCCGCCGCCGGCGACGATGCCCTCCTCCACGGCCGCCTTGGCGTTGCGCACGGCGTCCTCGATGCGGTGCTTGCGCTCCTTGAGCTCCACCTCGGTGGCCGCGCCGGCCTTGATGACGGCCACGCCGCCGGCCAGCTTGGCGAGGCGCTCCTGGAGCTTCTCGCGGTCGTAGTCCGAGTCGGTGTTCTCGATCTCGGCGCGGATCTGGGCCACGCGGCCGGCGATCTGCTCGGCGTCGCCGGCGCCCTCGACGATGGTGGTCTCGTCCTTGGTGATGACCACCTTGCGGGCGGTGCCCAGCAGGTCGAGGGTGGCGTTCTCCAGGGAGAGGCCGACCTCGGAGGAGATGACCTGGCCGCCGGTGAGGATGGCGATGTCGGCGAGCATGGCCTTGCGGCGGTCGCCGAAGCCCGGAGCCTTCACGGCCACGGACTTGAAGGTGCCGCGGATCTTGTTGACCACCAGCGTGGCCAGGGCCTCGCCGTCGACGTCCTCGGCGATGATCAGCAGCGGCTTGCCGGACTGCATGACCTTCTCGAGGATCGCCACCATGTCCTTCACGGTGGAGATCTTGGAGTTCACGATGAGGATGTAGGGATCCTCGAGGACGGCCTCCTGGCGGTCCGTGTCCGTGACGAAGTAGCCGGAGATGTAGCCCTTGTCGAACCGCATGCCCTCGGTGAGCTCGAGCTCGAGGCCGAAGGTGTTGGACTCCTCGACGGTGATGACGCCCTCCTTGCCGACCTTGTCCAGCGCCTCGGCGATGAGGGCGCCGATCTGCGGGTCGGCGGCGGAGATGGACGCGGTGGCGGCGATCTGCTCCTTGGTCTCGATCTCGCGGGACGCGGAGAGCAGCTCGGCGGTGACGGCCTCGACGGCCTTCTCGATGCCGCGCTTCAGGGAGAGCGGATCGGCGCCGGCGGCCACGTTGCGCAGGCCCTCGCGCACGAGCGCCTGGGCGAGCACGGTGGCGGTGGTGGTGCCGTCGCCGGCGACGTCGTCGGTCTTCTTGGCGACCTCCTTGACGAGCTCCGCGCCGATCTTCTCGTAGGGGTCCTCGAGCTCGATCTCCTTGGCGATGGACACGCCGTCGTTGGTGATGGTGGGGGCGCCCCACTTCTTCTCGAGCACCACGTTGCGGCCGCGGGGGCCGAGCGTCACCTTCACGGCGTCCGCGAGGGTGTTCAGACCCTTCTCCAGACCGCGGCGGGCCTCTTCGTCGAATGCAATGGTCTTGGCCATGAGTGCATGTCCTTTCTGGACGTCACGTTCCTTGCTGGTGGCTGACCCGCACCGATGCCCGCGACGGACGGCCCGGAACGGGGCCTCACCGATGGACAGGTCCTCCTCCACGGGGGTGCCGGCCGGGGTACGACTGGCAGTCCCACCTTCGGAGTGCTAACCCCATTATGAGCACTCTCCCCGGGAGAGTGCAAAAGGCTGGGGCGTCGTCCGCCCGCATCCGCACCGGGCGGACGACACGAGGACGGCGCGCGGGTCCGCATGCACGCGACCCCCGTGGGCGCCGTCCCCTCAGGGTGGCGCCCACGGGGGTCGCACAGCGTCGGCGGACGCGCCGCCGCCGGGCTCAGCCGGCGACGACGACGGCGACGCCGTCGACCTGCAGGTTCGGGCTCTGGACGACGGGGAGGCCCAGCTCGCGGCCGACGGCCTCGGCGGCGGCCTTGTCCCCGGAGCGGTTGTACATCACGGTGGAGGCGCCCACGCGGGGGCCGCGCCAGTTCTGGGCGGACACCGACGTGAAGCCGGCGTTCTTGAGCTCCTGCGCGTTGCGGGCGGCCAGGCGGTTGATGCGGGTTGCGTTGTACACCGTCACACGGGTGCTCTTCGCCGCTGCAGCGGCACGGGAGGCCTCGGCCTTGCGGGACGCCTCGGCGGCCTGCGAGCGGGAGGCCTCGGCGGCCTGGGAGCGGGAGGCCTCGGCGGCCTGGGAGCGGGAGGCCTCGGCGGCCTGGGAGCGGGAGGCCTCGGCGGCGCGGGCGGCCTCGGCCGACGCGGCGGCGGAGCGGGAGGCCTCGGCCGACGCGGCGGCGGAGCGGGAGGCCTCCGCGTCACGGGACGCCTGGGCGGCGGACTCCTGCGCGGCACGGGAGGACTCGGCGGCCTGCGCGGCGGCGGAGGACTGCTCGGCGGCGCGGGAGGCCTCCGCGTCACGGGACGCCTGGGCGGCGGACTCCTGCGCGGCGCGCTCGGACTCGGCGTCCGGGGCGGGCCCGGTGCTCGACGCGTCCGTGGTCGCGGAGGGCGGGGCAGGCTCGGTCGAGGACGCGGCGGCCTCGGAGGAGGAGGCCGGGGCCTCGGTCGTGCTGTCCGTGGGCGCCGAGGAGGACGAGGAGTCCGCCGCGCCGGCCGTCGGGCGGTCGTCCCCGCCGGTGAGCCACGGCAGGATCACACCCAGGAACAGGCCCGCGAGCAGCACGAGCCCGGCGAGCAGCAGCAGCGGGCGGAGAGCGCCCCCGCCTGCGCCGCCGGACGCGGCGGTGGCGCCGGCGGCGGCCGGTGCGAAGGACGCGCGGTGCGCGCCGCGCTGCTCGGTGTACTCGGGGACGTCGTCGAAGCGGTCGGGCCGGTATGCCATCGGTCAGTTCTCCTGGCGGGGGGAAGCGGGAGCGGTGGACGAGGGAGTCACGGGCCTCCTGATCGCCCGACGCCGGGTGCCGCGCGTGCGCAGCAGGCGGCGGACGAGGAGGGGGCGGTAGGCCAGGGCGGCCTCGCGATCCAGCAGTCCGTTCAACACCTGATAGTAGGCGGTCGGCGCCAGCCCGAGGCGCTCCCGGATCGCGTGGTCCTTCGCGCCGGTGTGCCGCCAGGTCGCGGCCTCGAGATCGAGGACGGCCCGTTCCTGCTCCGTGAGACCGCCGAGGGGCGCGCGGGAGGCGCGCGCGGCGGCGTCGTCGGGGCGGAGATCCGGCTGAGACATGACGGCCACTCTAGTGACCGTCGCGGCCGTCGGCGCGCGGATACGCTCGGAGCATGGATCTCCTCGCACCCCTGGACCCCGGATGGGAGAGGGCGCTGGCCGCGCAGTCGGACGCCTTCGAGCACGTCGGCGCCGCCCTGCGCGCGCGCCGCGACGCCGGCGAGCACGTCCTGCCCGCGCCGGAGGACATCCTCCGGGCCTTCCGCCAGCCCTTCGACGACGTGCGCGTGCTGGTGCTGGGCCAGGACCCCTACCCGACGCCGGGCCACCCGATCGGGATGTGCTTCGCGGTGGACCGCCGTGTGCGTCCGCTGCCGCGCTCCCTGGCCAACATCTACCGGGAGCTCCACGACGACGTCGGCGTCACGCCCCCCGAGCACGGCGACCTGACCGCGTGGACGGACCAGGGGGTGCTCCTGCTCAACCGCGTCCTCACGGTGCGCGCGGGCGCGCCGGCGAGCCACCGCGGGATGGGCTGGGAGCAGATCACCGAGGCCGCCGTGCGGGCGCTGGCAGGGCGCGGCACCCCCCTCGTGGGCCTGCTGTGGGGCGCCGATGCCCGGCGCATGGCTCCGGTGCTGCGCGAGGCGGGGTGCGGCGTCGTGGAGTCCCCGCACCCCTCCCCCCTGAGCGCGCAGCGGGGCTTCTTCGGCTCGCGGCCGTTCAGCCGGGTCAACGCCCTCCTCGCCGAGGCGGGCGCGGAGCCGGTGGACTGGCGCCTCCCGGCCTGAGTCGGTCCCGCCCGCCCCGACGACGCCGGGCGGGTCCCGTCAGCGCAGGCGCGGCGGCAGCGCGCGGGGCGAGGAGTCCCGCAGGCGGTCCGTGACGGGCTTGGCCACCGTGTTGCCCAGGGCCACGCCGGCGGCGATCGCGGCGACGATGACGATCGCGTCGACGATCCCGACGATCCCGAGCATCTCCGACTGGGACTCCACGGTGAATCCGTAGAGGGAGCGGAAGATGGTCAGGCCGGGGAGCAGGAAGAGCACGCTGGGCAGCGCGACCACGAGGGCGGGAGCACCGATCCGCTCCGCCACGATCCGCGCCGTGAAGCCGATCGCGGCCGCCGCGATCGCCGGGGCGAGCCGACCGCTCGTGCCCGCCGCGGTGACCGCCGTGAAGACGAGGTAGCCCACCGCGGAGACCGCCCCGCTCGCGAGGATGGCGCGACTGCGGTTCTGCTCCACCACCGCGTCGGACATGGACGCCACCGCCACGAGGGCCAGCAGGAGCAGGAACGGGTGGCTCTCCTGCGAGGTCTCGGCGAGGTCCAGCGGCGGCAGCCCGACCATCTCCGCCACCCCCACCGCGAGCATGATCCCGCCCATGATCCCCGCGTAGACGAGCAGGGCGGAGATGAAGCGGCCGGCGGCCGTGACGGGGAACCCGTTGATCGCGTCCTGGGTGGCCGTCACGAACCGCACCGTCGGCAGGAGCATCATGATGCCGCCCGCGGTCACCACGGCGGGGTTGACGGGCACCCGGAGGGCGAACGCCACCAGGGCGATGACCGTGGCGAGGAAGGCGGCGAACATGGCGGAGAAGATCTCGGGGAAGCGGGCCCTGTCCGCCTGGACCTTGAGCCAGAACACCAGCCACGTGGAGACCATGCCCAGCAGAGCGCCCTCCCAGGAGCCGCCGATGAACGGGACGAAGCAGCCCGCGAACACGCCCGCGAACAGGACCTCGAAGAAGGGCGGGAACGGCTTGGGCCGGTGGCGGATCTCCACGAGACGGCGCTGCGCCTCGGAGCGCTCGACCTTCCCCTCGGAGATCTGCTCCACGAGGCGGTGGACGGCCACGAGGCCGTCGAAGTGCGTGGACGAGGAGCGCACCACGCGCTGCAGCGTGTACGGCACCTCGCCGCGGGAGGAGTCGGGCGCGTAGTTGAGGGAGATGGCCTGGTTGGTCAGGTCCACCTCGGTCTCCTGGATGCCGTAGGCCTGGGTCACCACGATGATCGAGGTCTCCACGTCCAGCGAGGTGGCCCCGAAGCTGAACATCGTCTCCCCCAGCTTGAGGGCGAAGTCCAGGGTGGTCCGCGCCTCGACGGAATGGTGCTCGACGTCCCTGCGCTGCTGGAGGGTGGAGCGCATCCTGCGCCCGTACGGCGAGCTCTGCAGACGCTCCACCATGGCGAGGGTCTGCGTGGGCAGGGCCTCCTCGAACACGGCGCGGTCCTGGCGCCCCCGCCGCCCTCGGCGCCGGCCCTTCTTCTCCGGCGGGCCGTGCGGGACCACCGGGTCCGGGACGGTGACGTCCGGTTCGGGGATCACGGCCGGCGCGGGCAGGGCGCCGTCGGCGTCCGCCGGGGAGAGCACCGAGGTGGGCACCTGCTCCGAGAGCGGCGGCTCGGTCAGGGGCGAGTCGGCGGCCGGGGTGGGAGTGGCGTCCTCCGCCCCGTCCGTCTGGACGACGCCCTGGTCCGGGTGCAGGCCGGGGTCTGCCGCGAGCCCGGTCTCGTTGACGGCGTCCTCGTCCAGCAGCAGCGGGTCCAGGTCCACCGCCGAGTCCGGGGCGAGCATCACCGGGGGCGCCGGCCGCCCGGGGGACTCCGCGGCGGCCGCGGGGCGGATCACGGGGATCAGGGTGGGCTCCGCGGCGGGCTCGGGGATGCGCGGGTCGAAGCGCTCCGCCTCCTGGGGGCCGTCCGGGTCCACGCCGTCCACCGTGTCCTTCCTGCGCTCTGCGCCTGGCTGCTCCTCGATCGCGGCTGGTCGCCGGTGACATCCAATCACGCCGGACGCACCTTCGGGCACGCGAAAGGGCCCTCCCGAAGGAGGGCCCCGCTGCGGTGGATCTTACTGGACTCGAACCAGCGACCTCTCGCGTGTGAAGCGAACGCTCTAACCAACTGAGCTAAAGATCCGCGCGCGTCCCGATCCGCCGTGGCGGACCGGACAACTCGCAGAACTCTACCGGATCCCCCCGGCGGGGGCAAGTCCGCGCGACGGCGGGAGGGCCGGCCGGCCCTCCTGCCGCTCGCCTCACTTCGCGGAGAGCGCGAGGTCGTCGAGGCTGAAGGCCGTCCAGGCGGACGAGTCCTCCACGCCCCGGAACTGCAGGGTCACCGTCCTGCCCGCGAAGCGGGAGACGTCCACGGTGTGCTGCACCCAGCCGCGACCCTTCTCCACGTTGGAGTGGGTCTTGAGGGTGTACGTGCCGTATGCGCCGTCGCGGACCTGCACGGACAGCTTGTCGTACGCGGTGGACGAGCTGGTCTCGGCCGAGTCGACGCGCACCCAGTAGGACAGCGTCGTGGTCGTGCCGGCGGGCACGGCCACGGTCTGCGAGAGGGTCGCGGTGTTCGCGTAGCCGAGGTTGTTGAGCACGCCGTGGTAGATCCCCGAGTGCGGGGAGACGGACTCGTACCGCGACCGGCCGGTGCCGCTCCAGCCGGTGGCCCCCGACTCGAAGCCCGGGTTTACCAGCAGGTTGCCGGAGGGCGCGGGGGCCGGCTCCACGGGAGCAGTCGGGTCGGTCGGCGCCGTCCCGCCGACGGCGGCGACGGCCGCGGTGGCGTCGGCCAGGCCGGCGCCGCAGCCCTCGGAGCAGGTCACGGGCATGGCGCGGGCGGTCGACTTCAGGGTGGACTCGACCTGTGCCGGGGTCAGGCCGGGCTGCTTCGTGAGCATGAGCGCGGTCAGGCCCGCCACGTGCGGGGTGGCCATCGAGGTGCCGTTGTAGGAGGCGTAGCCCGCGCCGGACGGCCGGGTGGTGCCCGTGTTGACCGTGGAGATGATGGAGCTGCCCGGCGCCGTCACGTCCACGGCGCTGCCGTAGTTGGAGAAGGAGGAGCGGCGGCCGGAGGAGTCGGACGCGGCCACGGTGATGGTGTTCTGGCAGTTGGCGGGGCGGGCGTTGGCGGCAGGCTGGTTCTCGTTGCCGGCGGCCACGACGACGGGCACCCCGCGACCCACGGCCGCGTTGATGGCGTTCTGGTAGGTGGTCCCGCAGGTGCCGGAGCCGCCGAGGGACATGTTGATCACGTCGGCCGGGGTGGCGTTCAGGGGGGCGCCGGGCACGGAGCCGCCCGCGGACCACACGATCGCATCGGCGATGTCGGCGAGCGAGCCGCCGCACTTGCCCAGCACGCGCACCGGCTGGATCTTCGCGTTCGGGGCCACGCCCACGACGCCCACCGTGTTCGTCGCGGCCGCCACGGTGCCGGCCACGTGCGTGCCGTGCCAGGACGAGTTCGACGGGTTGGGATCGCCGCACTCGCCGGCGAGGTACCAGTCGCCCTCGTCGGCGGGGTTGGCGTCACGGCCGTTGCCGTCACGCGAGGAGGTGGTGTTGGAGATGAAGTCGTAGCCGGCCACCACGTTGGCGTTGAGATCCGCATGGGAGGTGATGCCGGTGTCGATCACGGCGACGATCGAGCCGGTGCCCGTGGTGCTGTCCCACGCCCCCGGCACGCGCATGCCGTTCACCCCGGTGAAGCCCCACTGCTGCCCGTAGTACGGATCGGCGGGGGTGAGGCCGCTCGCGGTCATGATGGCGTTCGGCTCCACGGCCTCCACCAGGCTCGAGGCCTTCAGGTCCGCCATGAACGCGGCGGACGCGGAGGGGCTGAGCTTCTCGTCCGTGGCGATCACGTGGGAGCCGAGCGCGGTCTCGCGCAGCTCCTTCACAGACACGCCCGCCTCCTTCGCCGCCTTGCCCCACGCGAGGGCCCTGCCCTTCGGGCCGGAGACGGACGCGGTCTCCTTGTAGGTGACGATGAAGGAGTCGTAGCCGTCCGCGTTCGGGTCCGCGGCGGTGGACGCGCCCGTGCGCGCCGGGGCGGAGGCCGCGGGGCGTGAGGCGTCGGGGGCGGCGTCGACGGCGACGGCCGGCGAGGCGCCGAGGGCGCTGCCGGCCACGACGGCGGCCGCGAGCAGGGCGCCGAGACGACGCGTGCGGGAGGGGGGAGAGGGCGTCATCGTGCTGCTCCAAGAGGGGACGGGCCACCGCCTGCGGTGGAGTCCGAGGGATCGGGCACCGGGGGTGACGAGGCTCACACTAGGGCACGACGCGCGGAGTTGACCAGCACGGATGCAGAGGTCGTCGCGAGCCCCCTACCGGATTCGAACCGGTGACCCTCTGTTTACAAGGCAGATGCTCTGGCCAGCTGAGCTAAGGGGGCGGGCAGGGGGCCGGGTCCGCGCGGGCGCGGCACCGACCCCCTGAAGGATACCGGGATCAGCCCTCGATCTTGGCGGACGCCCAGTCGCCGAAGGAGTCCTCGGCGCCGTCGATGGCCCAGTTCTTGCCGTCCATGAGCACGGTCGGCGTGCCGCCGACGCCGGCGGCCTTGGCCTTGGCGGTCGCGTACGCCACGGCGGGCCGGTAGGCGTCGTCCTTCACGCAGGAGGAGATGTCCGCGCCGAGCTCCTCGGCGCGGTCCACGAGCTCGTCGTCGGAGATGCCCTTGCCCCCGTGCTGCTGGTAGGCCGCGAACAGGCCCTCGACGAAGGCGTTGTAGGCCTCGGGCTTCTGCTCGGCCACGCAGTACGCGGCGTTCGCGGCGCGCGCCGAGTAGTTCTGGTTGCCCGGGGTGCTGAGGAAGTCGACGATCCGGTACTCGACGGTCGCCTTGCCCTCGTCGAGCCACGTGTTCAGCTGCTCGGCGTTGCTCTTCTCGAACTCGGCGCAGTGCACGCAGTTGAAGTCGGCGTACACCACCACGTGGTGGGGCTCCCCGTCCGCGGGCGCCTCGGCGCCCGGGACGCTCTCCGGCTGGCCGCCGGCGCCCTCGGGGACCTGCACGTCGGCGGCCTTGACCTCGCCGACGTCCTCCCCGCCGTCGGCGAGCGCGGTGGTGGAGGTGAGGGCCACGCCGCCCTCGGTGTTCGCGACGGCGGGCAGGGGCCCGGCCTCGGCGGCGGCGTCGCGGCCCTGGTTCGCCACGAGCGCCACCACGAGGGCGGCCGCGAGCGCGGCGGCGAGCACGGCGCCCCAGATCCAGAGGGAGCGGCGGCGGCGATCCCTGCGCTGCTGCTCCTCCTGCATGCGGCGGGCGCGCGCTCGGGCGTCGGTCGACGGCGTCGAGGCTCTGCTGCTGGCCAAGGGTCCTCCTGGGGTCGAAGTGTGCGTCCCGGTGCGCTCCGGGCGGCGGGCGCGGGCACCTGCCGGGGCCGGGCTCGCGATGCGCGAGGCGAGCATATCCGCCCAGTCTGGGAGGATCGGCGGCATGGCCCCCCCGGAGACGAACGCCCCCTCCCCCGCCGACCGCCTGACCGTCACCGGCGCCCCGTCCGGCGACGCGACCGAGGACCCCGCGACGGCCCTGCTCGCGCTGCCGTGGTCCACGCCGCTCGAGGAGTGGCCGGAGGACGTCCTCGCCGCCCTGCCACGCGGCATCTCGCGGCACGTGGTGCGCTTCGCCCACGTGGGCGGGAGCATCGTGGCCGTCAAGGAGACCACGGAGGAGCTCGCCTTCCGCGAATATCGGCTGCTGCGCCGCCTCGCGGACCGCCCGCCGCCCTCGGTGGAGCCCGTCGCGGTCGTCACTGGACGCACCCGCGACCACGGCACGCCCCTGCCCGCGGCACTGGTCACCCGGCACCTGCGCTTCTCCCTGCCCTACCGCGCCGTGTTCTCCGAGCGGCTGCAGCGGCCGACCCTCGTGCGGCTCATGGAGGCGCTGGCGACCCTGCTGGTGGAGCTGCACCTGGAGGGGTTCTTCTGGGGCGACGTCTCGCTCTCCAACGTGCTGTTCCGCCGGGACGCGGGCGGATTCGCGGCGCACCTGGTGGACGCGGAGACCGGCGAGCTGCGGGAACGGCTCTCCACGGGCCAGCGCGAGCACGATCTCGAAGTGGCCCGCGTGAACGTGGGCGGTGAGCTGCTGGACCTGCTGGCCAGCGGGCTCGCCGACCCGGACGTGGACCCCGCGGCCACCCCCGACCTCATGGTGGACTCGTACCGCCGGCTGTGGGAGGAGCTGACCGCTCCGGTCGCCTTCCCCCGTGCCGAGCCGTGGCGCATGGACCGCCGATTCCGCCGCCTCGGCGAGCTCGGCTTCGAGGTGGAGGAGTACTCCCTGCGGGCGGCGGAGGCCCCCGGCATGATGACGGCCCGGCCCACGGAGGTCCTCGCAGGGTTCCACCGGCGCCGCCTCGAGCGGCTCACGGGCCTGCACGTGCAGGAGAACCAGGCCCGACGCCTGCTCGTGGACATCGACGCGGCCCGGCGGGCCTGGGACCCGTACCTGGACATGGAGGGGGCCGCCCACCGCTGGGTCGTGGAGGTCTTCGATCCCGTGGTGCACTCCGTCCCACTCGAGCTGCGCGCCAAGCTCGAGCCTGCCGAGATCATGCACCAGCTTCTCGAGCACCGCTGGTACCTCTCCGAGGCGCGCGGCGCAGCCGTGCCCCTCCAGGAGGCCGTGGACTCCTACGTGGACACGATCCTGCGCGCCCGCAGGGACGAGGACGCGCTCGCCCTGCACCCCACCACCACGATGCTGCGGGCCGTGCCCGACCCGGAGCCCGGCGCGGGCTGAGCCGGCTCAGCGCTGCAGCAGCAGGAAGCCCGGCGCGGCCACCTCCACCGGCGCGGCGGCGGGCGCGTCCGCGTCCGCGGCGAGCGGGCCGGCGTCGGTGTGGCCGGCGAGCACGTGCGCGCCCCGCAGGTCCTCCGGGACGGTGAGCGGGAGGTCGCCGAGGGCGGCGAGGAGCACGACGTCGCCGCACGCCGCCTGCTCGGCCCGTCCGCGCTCGAGGCGCACGTGCCGTCGCTCGGGGTCCACCCACGCGCGGGTGAGCGAGCGCCGCGGCTCCGTGAGTGCCGGCAGGGTGCGGCGCAGCCCGATGAGGCGGCGGTACGTCTCCTGCACGCGGGCCCCGCGGCCCTGCCCCGGCTCGGCCCAGTCGAGCACCGCGGAGTCGCGGGTGACCCGGTCCTGGGGGTCGGGCACGTCGGCCGGGTCCCAGCCGTGCGCGGCGAACTCGCGACGCCGGCCCTGGCGCACCGCCTCGCCCAGGTCCTCGTCCGGGAACGAGGTGAAGAACGCCCACGGTGTGCTCGCCGCGAACTCCTCGCCCATGAAGAGCAGCGGCACGTTCGGGCCGGTGAGCAGGAGGGCCGCCTCCGCGGCCAGCGACCCCTCGCTCAGAGTCGCCCCGGTGCGATCCCCGGCGGCGCGGTTGCCCACCTGGTCGTGGTTCTGGATGCTCACGATGAACGCCTCGTTCGGCACGTCCGCCGGAACGGGACGCCCGTGGTCCCGTCCGCGGAACGTCGAGCGGGTGCCGTCGTGGAAGTACGCCCGCTCCATCACCTTGGCCACCGCCTCCAGGGGCGCGAAGTCCGCGTAGTAGCCGCCCGTCTCCCCCGTCGTCGCGACGTGCAGGGCGTGATGGACGTCGTCGTTCCACGCGGCGGCCAGCCCCAGCCCGCCGGCGGAGCGCGGGAGCACGAGCCGGGGGTCGTTGAGGTCGGACTCCGCCATGAGCGGCACGGGGCGGCCCGCGCGGGCCGCGGCCTCGTCCGCGAGCGCGGCCATCTCCTCGAGGAGGTGCACGGCGCGGGTGTCCCGCAGGGCATGCACGGCGTCCAGGCGCAGCCCGTCCACGTGGAACTCCTCGATCCACATGCGCACGTTGTCCAGGATGTGGCGGCGCACCTCGTCCGAGTCCGGACCGTCCAGGTTGACGCCCTCGCCCCAGCCGGTGTCCCCCGCGGTGAGGTACGGGCCGAAGGCCCCGAGGTAGTTCCCGGCGGGGCCGAGGTGGTTGTAGACCACGTCCTGCACCACGCCGAGCCCCGCGGCGTGCGCGGCGTCCACGAAGCGCCGGTACGCCTGAGGGCCGCCGTAGGACTCGTCCACCGCGAACCACGCGACGCCGTCGTAGCCCCAGTTGCGGGGGCCGTTGAAGGAGTTCACGGGGAGCAGCTCGAGATGGGTCACGCCCAGCTCGACGAGATGGGGAAGCCGCTCGATCGCGGCCTCGAGCGTCCCCTCCGCCGTGAAGGTCCCCACGTGCAGCTCGTACAGCACCGCGCCGCGCAGCCCCCCGCCCTGCGGGGCGGCCGGATCCGCGAGCACGCCGGCCGGCCCGCGCCAGTCCGCGTCCGTCCACGCGAAGTCTGCACCCTCGACGTCGCGGCGGGAGGGCCCGTGCACCGTGTCCGGCTGGCGGCGCGAGCGCGGATCCGGCACGGGGTCGCCGCCGTCCACGCGGTAGCCGTAGCCGGGGTCGGCGGGGGCCGGGGCGCCGAGCACGGCCGCCGGGTCCTGCGACGGCGTCCACCACCCGCCGGCCGCACGGTCCATGGCCACCGCGCGGGCGCCCGCCCAGCGGTCCTGCGCGTCGTGCCGCGACCCGGGCACGGCGTCCACGAGCACGAGTTCGACGGTCTGCGCGTGCGGAGCCCAGACCGCGTAGGGGGTGCGCCGCGCCTGGGCCGCGGCCTCCGGCTCCGCACCGGTGGGGTCCACCGGGTCGGCCCCGATGCGGCGCAGGCCGAGGCCCGCATCCGGCACGGGGGCGGCGGCGACGACGTCCGCGGCGGCCTGCGGCGCGCGGGAAGGGGCGGTGTCGGGGGCGGTGTGGTCGCGCATGGCGGGTCTCCTGGGGTGGACGGATCGGTCAGGCGGCGGGCACGAGCAGCGCCACCGGGAGGTCGTGCAGTAGCTCGGCGAGCCGCACGGCGCCCCGCTCGTCCGGTTGGACGCGGCGGCCCGTCACGGCGTCCTCCCACGCCCCGGCCGGGACGGTCACGGTGGTCTCCCCCCAGCCGCCGCGCTCGGTGAGCGTGGCGGGCCAGCGGGTGGCCACGGCGAGGGCGCCTCCGCGGCTGAAGGCCACGGCGTGCTCGGCGGCCGGACCGGAGACGTCCAGCGGGCGGTATCCCGTGAACAGCTCCGGTCGGTCGCGGCGGGTGCGCAGCGCCGCGGCGACCACGGCGAGCTTGGCCGCGTCGGGGTCCTGGCGCGTGGGGCGCCACCCCGTGTCGAGGCGGTCGAGGAGGGCGGCGCGGGCCGCGAAGTCCACCGGGCGGCGGTTGTCCGGGTCCACGAGCGAGGGGAACGGGAGCTCGGTGCCCTGGTAGACGTCCGGGACGCCCGGCGCCGTGAGCTGCACGAGCTTGTGGCCCAGCTGCACCGCGAGCCCGGCCTCGGAGATCCGGTCCGCCACCGCCTGCACGAGGCCGCGCGCGGGGCCGTCCGCCGCCGTGACGGCGTGGGCCAGCTCCGCGAGGCGGGCCTCGTAGTCGGCATCCTGGTCCGTCCACGTGGTGTGGACGGCGGCCTCGCGCGCCGCCTTCTGGAGGAAGCCGAGCACGCGCTCGGCGTCCGGCGCGGTGCCGTCCGTGGGCCACACGCCCACGATGGACTCCCACACCAGGCGCGCGGCGTCCGGCTCCCCCAACGGGTGGAGGGCGCACAGCTGCGTCAGATCGGCCGCCCAGCGCTCGGGGTCCTCGGCCAGCACGGCGATGCGGGCGCGCACGTCCTCGCTGCGCTTCGTGTCATGCGTGGTGAGTGTGGTCATGGAGGTGGGCCAGGACGCCTGCCGGGCCTGCTGCGCAGCGTGGAACCCGCTCAGGGTGAGGGCGACGTGCGCGGGGTCCCCGCCCACCTCGTTGAGGTTGGCCCACCGGGTATACCGGTAGAAGGAGCGATCCTCCACGCCCTTGGCCATCACCATGCCGGAGGTCTGCTGGAAGCGGCGGGCCACCGGGGACTCCGGGTCCGAGAGCACCGCGAAGAGGTCCGCGAGCACGGGTGCGAGCTCCGGTCGCTCCACGGCGGCCGCCTCGACGGCCTCCTCGAGGTGGCCCTGTCCCACGGGGAGGTAGGTGCGGTACACGGGCAGCTGGGCGAGCACCTCCGCCAGGCCCGCGGTGAGGGCTTCGTCGTCGTGGGCGCCGAGGACGCCGGCCGCGCGGGCCTCCCGCACGAGGCGCCCGGTCTCGGCCGCGAGGGAGCCGGTGGCCACGTCCTCCTTGGCCTCGGCGATCAGCTCGTGCCATTCCGCGCGGCGGGCCGCGTCCTGCTCGGGCGTCCCCACAGCGGCGCGGGGCATGAACACGCGCTCGACCTCGCCCAGGGCGTCGTAGCCGGTGGTCCCGTCCGCGTCCCACGCCGCAGGCAGGAGCTCGCCGGGCTCCAGGATCTTCTCCACGACGAGCCAGCCCTGCGGCAGCACGCGTCGACGCAGGAGGCGGAGGTAGTCGGCCGGGTCCGTCAAGCCGTCCGGATGGTCCACGCGCAGCCCCGAGACGAGCCCCTCGCGCACCCATCGGGCGATCTCCGCGTGGGTGGCGTCGAAGACCTCCGGGTCCTCGACGCGGACGCCCGCGAGGGTGGTCACGGTGAAGAAGCGCCGGTAGTTCAGCTCGGCGTCCCCGCGGCGCCAGCCGATGAGGCGGTAGTGTTGCAGCTCGTGCACGGCGTGGGCCAGACGGGCGCGCTCGGGGGTCGGATCGTCCTCGGGGCGGGCGCCGGCGAACACCTCAGCGGCGCCCAGGCCGGTGGCGGCCTCGGCACGCTCGAGCGAGCCGGGGGCCAGCGGATAGGCGGTGTCCCAGTGCAGGAGCCGGCCGGCGTCCGGCCGCTCGCCCGGGACCACCACGAGGCGCTCGATCGCGGCGTCGTCCCCGCGATCGCCTCCCTCAGGACCGTCCTCCAGGACGGGAATGAGCACACGGCCGTCCCCGGCCCCCCAGTCCACGTCGAACCACGCGGCGTGCTGCGCTTCCCGGCCGTGCGCCAGCAGGTCCCACCACGCCGGGTTCGCCTCGGGCGTGGCCACTCCCACGTGGTTGGGGACGATGTCCACGAGGACCTTCATCCCCACCTCGTGCGCGGCGCGCGCCACCTCGGCGAGGCCCTCGGCGCCTCCGCGGGCGGGGTCCACGCGGCTGGGGTCCACGACGTCGTAGCCGTGGTCCGAGCCCGGCTCCGCGGCGAGCAGCGGGGAGAGGTAGAGCCAGTCCACCCCGAGCCGGTGCAGGTACGGCACGAGCTCGGCCACGGAGGGCAACGGGAGGTCCGGGCTGACCTGGAGCCGATAGGTGGACGCGGGCACGGGACGCTCAGCGGGGATCACTCCGCCGACGCTAACAGAGGCTCCGGACGCGGCAGGAGGACCGGACGTCGCCGCCCGCGCCGAGGGGGCTCAGCGCCCCCCGGGCAGGTCGTAGAAGATGTCCTCCCCCACCAGGGGCTCCCCCGTGGGCTCGAGGAGCACCAGCTCGTCCTCCAGCACCGTGCCGTCCGCGGTGGTGAGGTCGGCCGTGAAGCCGCTGCCGGACTGCCGGATGCCCTCCACGGCCGTGTAGCCGTACTTCCGCACGAGGTTCTCCCGGAGGGCGGCGAGCCCGCTGAGGTGCAGCCAGACGCCGAGCCCCAGCAGCAGCCCCGTCACCGCGAGGAATCCCACGCCCACGCGGCGCTGCGTGCGGGTGTCCCGCAGCAGCCGCACGTCCTGGTTGCGCCCCGTCGACGCCGCGAACCGGCGGTGCCGGTGCGCGCGCCACGCCCCCGCGACCACGAGGGCGACGCCCGCCACGGCCGCGACCGCGGCCGTCCAGTAGAGGATCCAGGGCGTCCAGAGGTCCACACGCGAGAAGTCCATGGCTCCATTGTGGGCCATGTCACATCGAGTGCCCGTGCCGCGGACGCGGATTCACCCGCTCCGCCCCGGAGGGCGGGGTCAGGGCAGGTTCTCGCCGCGCGCGGCGGTCCAGAGCCGATGCCACTGCGCCGCATCCATCGCGGCGGCCACCTCAGGCGCTGCGGCGCACGCCGCAAGTCGGCCGGGGTCCTGGCTTCCCACCACGGGGCGCACGCCCCACGGCAGCTTGAGCAGCCAGGCGAGGACCACGGCCTCCCGCCCCGCGCCCAGCTCCTGCGCCACCTGCGCCACGACGGCTGCCGGCCCGCCCGCCGAGGCCAGCGCGGCGGCCTCGGCGGGGTCGGTGGGCACCGAGCCGTCCGAGCCCGGGGTGAAGCGGCCCTGGCCGAGCGGACCCCAGGCCTGAAGCTCGATCCCCTCCTCGGCGCACACCCGCCCCAGGTCCGCCGCGCCGGCGGTGGCCGGGGCCGCGCCGTGATTGGCGAGGACCTCGGCCTCCACGAGGGTGCGGTGGTGCAGGCCCAGCTCGAGCTGCGCGCAGGCCAGGCCCGTGCCGTCTGCGGCGAGGCGGCCGAGGGCGCGCTGGAACGACAGGAGGCGACCGGTGCCGAGGTTGGACACCCCGAGCCGGCGCACCAGCCCGGCCTCCCGCGCGTCGAGGAACGCCCGCACCGTGTCCTCCACGGGAGTGAGCACGTCCGGGCGGTGGATGATCAGCGTCTCCACCGCGCCCGTGCCCAGGCGGCTCAGCGAGCCCTCGAGGGCGCGGCGCACGTGCGCCGGAGAGGAGTCGTAGCGCGTGACGCCGCCTCCCGCGGGGTCCTGCCCGGGGAGCACGATCCCGGCCTTCGTCTGCACACGCAGGCGCCCCCGCTCGGTTGGGTCCAGCTCGGCCAGCAGGGCCCCGGTCGTCGACTCGGAGAGGCCGCCGCCGTAGATGTCCGCGGTGTCCAGCACCGTGATGCCGGCCTCGAGGCCAGCGCGAAGCGCGCCGCGCGCCCGCGCCAGGGCGACGTCGGCGCCGGGGCCTGCGCTGTGGGGACCCTCGCCGTCGTCGACGGGGACGCCCCATCCCATGGTGCCCAGGATCAGCGGGGACGCGGCGGCGTGCTCGGCGGTGCTCATGCCCTCAGCGTCTCATGGGGCCCTGTGGTGAGATGGGCGCATGAAGCTCGCCACGTTCCGCCAGCCCGACTCCGACGCCGCCTACCCCGGGGACACCTTCGCCGCCGTCATCACCTCGGTGCACCCGGATGACCCCGAGGTCGCGGTGCGCGCCGTGGCCCTCCCCGGCTGCCGCGACGTCGGCGAGCACCTGACCTTGACGCCGCAGGAGCAGAAGGAGCGCGTGGAGCAGGCGCTGCGCGCCGCCAAGGAGGACCACTCCCTCCTGCTGGACACCACGCAGCTGGTGTACGACACGCTCATCCCGTTCCCCACGAAGGTGATCTGCGTGGGGCTGAACTACACGGACCACATCGCGGAGACGGGCCAGGAGCGCCCCGAGCATCCCACGCTGTTCGCGAAGTTCGCGCAGTCGCTCACGGGCGCGCTGGACCCGATCGAGGTCCCCGAGGAGGACCACCGCGTGGACTACGAGGGCGAGCTGTGCATCGTGATCGGCGAGCCCGGGCGGCGCATCGCGGTCGAGGACGCGCGCGAGCACATCGCCGGGTTCGCCGTGGCCGACGACGTCTCGATGCGCGGCTTCCAGGGCCGCACCTCCGAGTGGCTCCAGGGGAAGGTCTGGGAGGCCTCCACCCCCGTGGGCCCGTGGCTCGTCACCCCGGACGAGCTGTCCAAGGACGCCCGCATCCTGACCCACGTGAACGGGGAGGTGCGGCAGGAGAGCCGCGTGGCCGACGTCGTGTTCTCCCCCGAGCAGCTCGTGGCCTACGCCTCGCAGCTGATCACGCTGAACCCGGGCGACCTCATCCTCACCGGCACCCCGGCCGGCGTCGCGCTGGCCCGCAAGGACGAGGAGGGCCGCCGCCCGTGGCTGCGCGCCGGCGACGTCGTGGAGGTGGAGATCACCGGGCTGGGCCGGCAGCGCAACGAGCTCTGCTGATCCGCGCAGACGGCGACGACACAGGGCTCGTCTGGAGCTGAGGGGCCTCAGCGCTTGCCGGGCACCTTCACGTCCACCCAGGTGAGGCGGTGGTCGGAGGTGGGGAACGGATACTCGCCGGTCAGCTCGGAGCCGGGCTGACCCTTCTCGGGCCAGAAGACGCCGGCGCCGCGCAGCGGGAGGTTCTTGGACGGCAGCGCCAGGTCCACGCGGAGGTTGCCCGGGGCCGGGCTGTCGTTGAAGTCGGCCGTGTCGAGGCTCGGGTCGCCCTCGTGCGTCAGGTTGGCGCCGCCCTGCAGCACGGACGCCTCGGCGCCGCCCGCGGAGGTGGGCTTCGGGTCGCGGATGCGGGAGTGGAAGACCAGCTGGTCGATCGCGCCGTCCCACGAGTCGCCGTCCACCGGGTCGGCGTTGTAGTCGCCCAGGATGACGAAGCGCTCGCCACGGTCCAGGCCGCCGTGCACGCCGGCGTCGTCGTAGAGGTACTCGGCGGTCTTGCCGCCGGTGACGTAGTCGGCCCACAGGCGGATCTCGTCGTGGTTGCGGCGCTTGTTGCGCATCTCCGGGCCGTCGAAGGACGGCGGGGTGGGGTGCGCGGCGAGGAGGTGCAGCGTCGTGGTGCCGACCTGCACGGGCACGTCCCAGTGGGACTTCGAGGACAGGCGCAGCTGCTCCTGCTCCTCGGGGCTGTAGAAGTCGGTGGGCATGACGTTGCCCGGCATGTCCTGCCAGCGGAAGTCCTGGAAGGTGCGGATCTCGTCCTCGAGGATGGGGTGCTGCGAGTAGACGACCATGCCGTACTGGCCCGGGAACAGGCCGAAGCCCCACGCGTCGTCCGGGCCGCCGACCGTGCCGTCGTTGTTCAGGTCCAGGCCCGAGGGGACGCCGGTGTTCACGGGAGCGGTGTAGCGGTACGCGTACTCGATGGGCTCGTGGCCGTTCTGGCCCACGGAGAGGTAGTTCTCCTGGAACAGGCGGGCGCCCTCACCGGCGGCGTCGAAGTCGAACTCGTTGACCAGCAGGATCTCGGGGCGCGTGGTCTGCACGACCTCGGCGATGTTCTGGGCCTGCGCGTTGTCCGGCGTGGAGAGGTCGCGGACCAGCTGGCCCTCGGCGCCGCGGTTCAGGGACGCGTTGTACGTGGCGATGCGCACGTCGTGCTTGGTGCGGGCCTCGACGGCCTTCGCCGGTCCGGCCTCGACGGCGGCGCGGGCCTTGGCGTGCGGGGCGGGAGCCGCGCCGGAGGCGACGGCGCCGGTCACCGCGAGCGCGCCGACGGCGATCGCGGCACTGAGGGTGCGGAGGGGACGCATGGGGAGACTCCTTCGGGAGGGGACGACGACGGCGGCCACGGTACGGCGCGCAGACGCCGGGCCGGTGGCGCGGCGGTGAACAGTCGGTGCGGGGCGGGACCACCTGAGAGACGAGCCCTGCGCTGTGGGGCCCATCGGCGCCGGACGTGGACGACGACGCAGGGCCCGTTCCCTCCTCCCGTGATGGGATGGTCCCATGAGCCCGACGTCCATGGACCCCGCCCTCCCCCGGTTCCCGCATCTCCCGTCGACCGTCGGGATCCTGGGGGCCGGCCGCGCCGGCACCGCGCTCGCCCGCGCCCTCGCGCGCATCCCCCGGCTCCATCCCTGGATCGCCGCGCCTGACGTCGTCATGGCCGCCACGCGTCGGCCCGCGGCGGTGCAGCGCCACCTCGGCATCTACGCCCCGGAGGCGGTGGCGGTCGCCCCGGAGGACCTCGCTCAGGCGGAGCTGACCGTGGTCGCCGTGCCGCGCGAGGCCCTCGACGACGTCGACCCCGCCTGGTTCGCCGGGCCCGCCACCCGGGCGGTGGTGGACATGACCAACACCTGGGAGGCCGAGCCCCTGCCGGACTGGATGGACCCGCACGACGGCGACCCACGACTCGGCACGGAGCGCCTCGCCGCGCGCTGGGCGGCGGCCGGGCTCACGGCGCCCCTGGTCCGCGCGTTCTCCGAGATCTCGCACCACGACCTGGGCGTCGCAGGCCGCACCGAGGCACCGCGCTGGGCGCTCGCCATCGGCACGGAGCGGCACACCGACGGCGGGGGGCATGCCCTCCCCGGCGGGCGGGAGCGGCTGCGCGCCCGGGACACGGTGATCGACCTCGTCCACGCGATGGGCTTCGACGGGGTCGTGTACCAGGGGTTCGAGGAGGGAGCCCGGCTCGAGCCCGGCGGCCCCGCGTTCGGCTCCGGCGGAGACCTCGAGGAGCTGTCCCGCCGCATGAGATCCTCTCCGGAGTGGCCGGATGCGCGACCGGACGCGTGGCCGCGGGAATGACGCCGACGCCGCCCGCGCCTGTGCGTAGGCTGTCATCGACTGATCACCCGGACCCCGAGAGGACCGCCATGACCCGGCCGACGCCCGACGCTCCGCTCTCCTCCCCGCGCTGCTCGGGCCCGCACCGCACCGCCTCTCGGGCGGCCGCCCTGGCCCTGGCTGCCGCCGCGGTGGCCGGTGCGGGGACGCCCGCCCTGACCGCGGGGGCCGTCGCCGGGACGTCCGCGGCCGCGGCCCTCACCCTCGCGCCTGCCGCAAGCGCCGTCCCGGCCGAGCAGGTGGACCTCGCGGACACCGCGGGGATCCTCGACCGGAACCAGCTGCTGCGCGACCTCGCGGAGATCGAGTTCCGCGAGCCCACGCGCGTCGCCGTCTTCACCGAGCGCGGCCCGGACATCCGGGACCTCGACGAGGACCGCCGGGCCCAGGCCTTCAACGGGCGCGTCCTCGACCACGCCCGCACGCAGCGGCCCGACTGGCTCAGCGCAGACGGGCAGAAGTGGGCGGACGGGCTCCTGATCGTCGCCGTGGACCCGGACAACCGGATGCTCGGCGTGTACCAGGGCGAGGACCGCAGGCTCAGCACGGACACACAGGCGGCCGTCCGCGACGACGGCAAGGACGCGGCCCGCGACGCGCGGTGGACGGACGCCGTCGTGGACATCGTGGACTCGGCGGCCTCCCACATCGGGCGGCCGCTGCACGAGGAGCCGGGCCTGTGGTTCGGCGCGGGCGGCGTCGCGGTCGGAGGGGCGGCCGCGGCCGCGGCGGTGATCGCCACCCGGCGATCCCAGCGCCGGAAGGCCGAGGCCGACCTCGACGCGGCCCGCACCCACCTCACCAGCGTGACGATGGACTGGGACGCCACGGAGGTGAACGCCTCCACCGTGCCGACCGACGACCCGTTCGGCGCGCGCCTGATGGAGCGGTTCCGGGGCTTCCACCAGTCCACCCTCGACGCGACGCGGCGGCTCGAGGACCTCGACGCCGTGCCGCCGGGCCGCCGTCACGCGAAGTCCTTCAGGAAGGACGCCGGCAGCCTGCGCGACGACGTCGCGGAGCTCGACCGCCTCGACGACGCGATCGCCGATGCGAACACGTTCCTCAACCGCCTCCCCGGCTGGGAGGACGCCTGGGACCGCCAGGCCGGGCCCCTGCGCTCGGACCTGGACCACGTCGGCGACCTGCGCGAGCACCTCGACGGGATCGCGGGCGCGGCGGCCCCGCTGGGCGCACTCGAGTCCTTCCGCACCGAGGCCCTGGGCGAGCTCGAGTCGACCGGTGCCGGCCTGACCGAGCGGAGGGTCACCCCGCAGGCGGCGCTCGAGTCGCTCGACCGCCTCCGCCGCCGGCTCACCGACCTCCTGGAGCAGGTCGCCCAGGCGGTCTCGCTCGCACAGGACGACTCGGACGACACCCGGCTCATGGAGGAGGGGCTGGACGAACATCGCCGTCGTCCGCGGGACGCGCGCGGCTCGATCCTCGACGCCGGCGACGGCTGGCGGACGTACTGGACGATCACCTCGTTCGACGCCGGCTACCGCGCCGGCGTCTCCTCCGTGGAGTCGTCCCACCAGAGCTCGACGGGCTCGGGCACCGGCTACGGCTCCTCCGGCGGCTCGTTCTCGGGCTCCGGTTCGTCGGGCAGCTTCTGAGCGGGGCGCCGGCGCCTGCTCCGCCGGGCCTGGCCTGCCTCAGGCGCGGGCGCCGACGTCGTCGCCCTCAGGGACCCACTCCAGCAGATCTCCCGGCTGGCACTGCAGGACCTCGCACATCCGATCGAGGGTGGTCAACCGCACCGCCTTGGCCCGCCCGTTCTTCAGCACCGCCACGTTGGCCGGCGTGATGCCCACCCGCTCGGCGAACTCCCCCACGGACATCTTGCGGCGGGCCAGTTCGACGTCGATCCTCACCACGATGGGCATCAGATCACCTCGTCCATCTCGGCGCGCAGCCGCGTGGCGCGCACCAGGAGGGCCCGCATCACGAGCATGAGCAGCGCCATGGCCAGGCCCGTGGCGACACCGGCGAACAGCAGGAGGAGCCACAGCGGCGGGCCGGCGACGGTGGCGGACTGATAGGTGAGCGTGGCCGCGCACACGAGAGCGCCGCCGAGGAAGGCGCCCACGATGGCGTTCACCCATGGCAGCGCGCGGGAGGTGAAGATGCGGTCCGACCGGGTCAGGGCCAACAGGCGGATGGTGCACACGATCCCGCCCTGGACGCACGCCAGGCCGAGGATCGCGAGAACGGTGATGGGCCAGCGCATGTGGGCCTCGGCGGGGAGCTCTCGGGCCATCTCCGCGCCCAGGGCCGGCAGGCCGATCACCTGCAGGAGGAGGATGAGCACCCCGGCGACCGCGAGCAGCGCCTGGAGCACCCAGGTGGTGAGGCGATGTGTCATGACCCGAGTTTCGACCGGATCCTATCGACAGTCAATACCTTTCCGCCGCGCCCCTCAGAGCCACGGCCCCGCCATCCGGATCCTCCCCACGGCCTCCTCAGAGCGGCGCACACCCCCAACGGCACCACACCCCACGCCCTCCGCGTCCTTGTCAGGCGCTGGAAGTGCCCTCACGGCCGGGCCGTCGTCGACCGTTCACCTTCCCGTGGCCGAACGATCGAATCGTCGTCGCCCACGACTGGAACAGTGCGGAAGTCACCCGTCCGCCACCCGAAGGATCACCCATGGCTCCCCTGCCCCACGGATCACGTCAGCTCATCGCCCTGACGGCTGCCGCCGCCCTCGTGGCCTCGCCGCTCGCGGCCTCGCCCGCCAGCGCCGCGCCCACCCTGCCGGCGCTGATGATCACCGAGATCGCCCCGGACACCGCGGGCTCCGACCACTTCGAGTTCATCGAGGTCCGGAACACCGGCGACACCGCCGTCGACCTGTCGCAGGCCGGTCTCGCCTACATCTACGCGGACAGCGACGACACGTCCCGCGACGTCGCCCTGAAGGTGCCGTCGGGCACGCTGGTGCAGCCGGGCGAGACGGTCGTGCTGTGGCTCTCCTACACGAGCAGCACCGTCGACAGCTTCGCCCGCACCGAGCAGGACTTCCGCGACTACTGGGCCACCGAGGGCGCCGGGACCGACTACCGCCTCGTGCGCGTGGAGGGCCAGCCCGGCATGGCCAACGGCGGTGAGCGGGGCGTTCGCCTCACCCTGCCCGACGGCACGACGACGTGGTCCTTCTATCCCGCGGGCTCGACCTCGGCGGGCCGCACCGCACAGTTCCGCGTGGACGACGACGGCGACGCCGGAACCGCCCTGCTGGAGGGGCCGGCCGTCCCGACCCCGGGCCAGGTCTCGTCCGACGCGCTCGCCTCCCCGACCCCGGAGCCCGATCCCGAGGAGCCGGCGCCGGTGCCGGATCCCTCGCTGGCCACGGCGCCGCTGCAGATCACCGAGGTCACTCCTGACACGGCGAACGTCGACGGCGCAGACGGCTACGAGTTCATCGAGGTCTACAACGCGACCTCCGAACCGGTGGACTTCGGCGACTACACGCTCGACTACCTGTACCCCGCGGACGATCTGACCAACAACAACGTCGTCACGTGGCCGGCAGATCCCGCCTCCTTCCTCATCCAGCCGGGCGAGACCGTCGTGTTCTGGATCAAGAACGGCAAGAACGACCACCTCACATCGGACGACTTCAACACCCACTTCGGCACCGACCTCGCGGCCGGAACCGAGCTGGTGGAGATCCACACCGGCGGCATGGCCAACGGCAGCCCGCGTGGCCTGCAGATCGTCACGAACACCGGCTTCCCGGTGAACACGGCCTACTACAACCTGAACGGCGCGGACGACGCGATCGCCGACCAGGGCATCCAGTACGCCGTCGACCCGGCTGACCCGAACCGGCAGACCCTCGTCGGCACCGCCCCCGCCTCCCCCGGCAGCGTCACCACCGAGCAGGTCCCCGCCGGCCTCATGCTTCCCGCCGCGGACGCCGCCGGACCCGTCATCGAGGACCGGACCGCCACCGAGGTCGACCCGGCGGCGGACTTCCCCATCGAGCTGCACATCGCTGACGACGTCCAGGTCAAGACGGTCACCGTGGCGGTGCGGACCTCCGGCATGGCCGAGCCCGTCACGCACACCCTGCGGGCTGCCGAAGGCGACCTCTACCGGCACGTCATCAACGCAGTCGACCTCACCGGTCAGCGGTGGGTCGAGTACTCCGTCGTGGCCTCCGACGGCACGCACACCACGGAGCTGGAGACCCACCGTGTGCCGGTCGCGGGCGTCGATCAGAGTGGCGTCCGCCTGTCCGTGGCCGAGGGCGAGGTCGTCTCCGGCCGCGAACGGATCACCGCCGGCGGCGACGCCTACCCCTCCACGACCACCGTCGCGGTGGACGGCGTGCGTGTGGAGGGCACCGAGGCCGCACTCGAAGGTCGCCCGGTGTTCGCCTTCGAGGCCACCAGCACCGACGCCTTCTTCCGCAACGGCGTGCTCGTCGGTGACGAGGTGCTGCACATCTTCGACGAGGGCTTCTACGACCGAGAGGTCACCGTGCCCGTCGACGTGCCGCTCGAGCACATCACCGCAGGGGAGCCGCTGACGCTCAGCGTCTATGCGGGCACCAAGGCCTGGCCGAAGATCGACCCGGACGAGAACAACGACGACTTCCAGATCCGCAACCTGCGCCTCGTCCTGCCGGACGGCCGCACCCTGCGCCCGGCAGGCCTCGAGGACGGCACGCAGTGGATCCCCATGGGCGACTCCGCGGGCAAGAACGACTACGTCGACGCCGCCTTCGACCTGCCCCAGGACGCCTTCTCCGCGACCGCGTTCGACTGGGACACCACCACGGTGGCCGACGGCGAGCACACCGTGACGGCGACGGACGGCACCACGACGGTCACCCGGACCGTCACCGTGGACAACACGGGACCGGAGATCAGCACCGACCTGGCCGACGGCGCGGAGGTCCGCGGCGCCCACACCCTTCAGGCCACTGCCTCCGATGCCGGGGCCGGCGTGGACGTCCTCACCGCCGAGCTGGACGGCACGCCCGTCGAGCTTCCCCATGAGATCAGCTCGCTGAGCCTGCCGGCGGGCGAGCACCGGCTCGTGCTCACCGCGCGGGACCTGGCCGGCAACACCTCGACCCGGACGATCACGTTCACGACTCCGGTCGAGCAGCCCGGGGCGACGCCGGTGTCACCGGCGGACGGCGCAGCCGTCGACGGCCCGGACGTGGAGCTGTCCGCGACCGTCACGGACCCCAGCGGCGATGCGCTCGACGTCGACTTCTACGCGGGCCGGGAGGTCGTTCCGGGCGAGGAGGGCCTCGACGTGTGGACCGGTGAGACCACCGTGGCCGCGGCCACCGAGCGGGACGGCAAGGTCGTGGCCGACGCCGCGGCGCTCGAGCTGATGGGCGCCGACGACGGCCGTGAGCACGTCGTGAGCTCGGACGACGCATTCCCGTACCAGCTCCTCGAGGTCCCCGTCGACGACGTCACCGCCGAGGGGAAGGTGCGCGTCACCTGGGACGGCAGCGCCAATCCGGACGCCAAGGTGATCCTCTCGGTGCTGAACACCGCCACCGGTCGCTGGGAGGAGCTCGACCGCGCCCTGACGACCGGGGACAACCCGACGGAGTTCACGCTCGAGGGCCTCGTCGACGTCGCAGACCACGTGCGCGACGGCAGCGTCCAGCTGCTCGTCCAGCACTCGGAGGGCTTCGCCCACACCGACCTGAGCACCCGCGAGTCCGCGGTGGCCGGCGGCCACCCGGAGGACGTGCCCCGCTCCGAGTACGACTTCACCCTCGGCTGGGAGTCGGACACGCAGTACTACAACGAGACCTGGTACGAGCATCAGCTCGCGATCCACGAGTACTTCCTCCAGGCGCGCGAGCGGCTCAACCTGGCCTACGTCTTCCACACGGGCGACATCGTGGACGAGTGGGACAAGCCGGAGCAGTGGGAGCGCGCCGACGACGCCTACCGGATGCTCGACGAAGCGGGTCTGCCGTATGGAGTCCTGGCCGGCAACCACGACGTGGGGCACGCCCTTGAGGACTACGGGCCCTACGGCACGTTCTTCGGCGCGGAGCGGTTCGACGGCAACCCCTGGTACGGCGGGTCGTACGAGGACAACCGGGGCCACTACGACCTCATCACGGTCGACGGCGTGGACTTCATCATGCTGTACCAGGGGTGGGGGGCCGGCGACGAGGAGATCGCCTGGATGAACGAGGTGCTGGCCCAGTACCCCGAGCGCACCGCGGTCCTCAACCTCCACGAGTACATGCTGACGACCGGCGGCCTCGGACCGATCCCGCAGCGGATCTACGACGAGGTCGTGGCGACCAACCCGAACGTCTCCCTGGTGTTCTCGGGTCACTACCACGACGCCTTTACCCGCGTCGACGGGTTCGACGACGACGGGGACGGGGTCGACGACCGTCAGGTCACGCAGGTTCTCTTCGACTACCAGGGCCTCGCGGAGGGCGGCCTGGGATACCTGCGCCTGCTGCACTTCGACAACGAGGGGCAGCGGATGCTCGCCCGGACCTACTCGCCGTCCCTGCAGGACTACAACGCCGATGATCCGTCCCTGGAGCCGCAGCACCAGGAGTTCGAGGTGTCCTACGCCCAGCTCGGCATCGAGTCGCGGACCAAGACCCTCGGGACCGACGCCGTCACCGTCGAGGTGCTGACCGGCAAGCTCATCGACCAGCAGGCCGACGTGGCCTCCGGCTCCACCGTGAGCTCGACCTGGGCAGGCCTGACGCCCGGCGAGTACGGCTGGTACATCCGCACCGAGGACCCGTACGGCGCCGTCGACCTCAGCGCCGTGCGTGAGTTCGTCGTCGTGTCCCCCACCGAGCCGCCCGTCGAGGTGGAGCCGGGACCTGCCCCCTGGCATCCCGGCAAGGGCAAGGGCCTCAAGGACGGCGTCCCCCCGGGACACCGCGACGGCCACCCCGGCAAGGGCAAGGGCCTCAAGGACGGCGTCCCCCCGGGACACCGCGACGGCCACCCCGGCAAGGGCAACGGTCGTCCCTGACGGCCTCAGAACGGGAGGGGCGGGACGCGCGTCCCGCCCCTCCCGCTTGTTCGAGCAGGCAGGCGCGGCCCGGTGGGGCACCGCCGGCCGCCGTGTGGTCGGCACCGTCCACGGCAACGGGGAGGACGACGGCTGCTCGGCACCTTGACGGTGCCGACGACGAAGGCCCCCGCTCAGCTGAGCGGGGGCCTTCCCTGTGGTCGGGGTGACAGGATTTGAACCTGCGGCCTCGTCGTCCCGAACGACGCGCGCTACCAAGCTGCGCCACACCCCGTTGGCGGTCGAAGACCGGAATCCAACAGGGAGCCACACTACCACGGTGGAGTGACGGAGCCAAACCAGCCCATGCCCCCGCTCGTCAGGCAGGATGGTCACGACGCCGCCGCAGGTGACAGCAGAGGAGGAGAGATGCACTGGCCGCCCTGGAGGCATTCCTCCCGCGCCGACATGCCCGCTCGCGCCGAGGACCGGCCGCGAGGCGTCCGTGAGAGCCTGGCCCCGAGGGAGGACCTCAAGGCCGCCGCCGACGGCCTCCGCGAGCTGCTGACGCGGGAGAGTGACCGTCTGCGCCCGGACACGTGGAGGGAACTGTGGGACCTCCATGCCGGGGTGGAGGCACTGCTTCCCGCCTGGGATCGGATGGCCGCCGCGCGCGCAGCGGAGGCTCTCGACGTGCTCGACGTCCTGCAGCGACACCTCCCCCGAGCCGTGGACGCGTTCCTCGCCATCCCAGACGACCAGAAGCCCTGGCACGCCGACGAGTTCGCTCGGCAGATCGAGGTCCTGGGCCGGCGGGTCGAAGGATCAAGGCGCCGGCTCACGCGTGTCCTGACCTCAGCCCTGGAGGCCCAGGGAGAGCTGCTGGAGGACTGAGGGCTCGGGGCTTCCCCGTGTTCGCCGTGGTGGAACGGAGCGGAGAAGACCCCTGAACGCAGCAAAGGCCCCGCACGAATGCGGGGCCTTTGCCTCAAAAGATGTCCGGCGGCGACCTACTCTCCCACAACCTCCCGGTTGCAGTACCATCGGCGCTGTGGGCCTTAGCTTCCGGGTTCGGAATGGAACCGGGCGTTTCCCCCACGCTATGACCGCCGTAA
>NZ_JAMYEH010000014.1:0-66737 GCF_033790745.1 Micrococcus sp. M4NT | reverse complement strand
CTGCCGGTCCGGGTCGGGAGCATCGGGGCGATCAACTCCCATTGGGCATCGGAGAGCATCTGGAAGCGGGACATGCCTTCCAGGGTGTCAGCTGGCCCCCTGGATCCATTCTCAGACACGCCCTAGGTCGCGGGCGAGTACCGCCGGGTAGCTCGGGCCCTCGAGGAGTGTCATGAGGATGCGGGAGCGGGTCGGGTCGGCCATCGCCCGGCCCAGCCGGTTCATCACGTCCAGCCGCGAAGCAATAGTCAGCATGCGCTGACCATACAGAACCTGCTGACCTCTCGTGTGTGGCTCCCGCTGCTGATATCTGCACATCTGCATAGGTGTATGGTCGTGGCATGAGTGTGACGCCGTTGGATTCGTGTCAGGTCACCGCCGTCCATCCGGAGAAGGTGGCGCTGACCCGGGAGAGGATCCCCGACGAGCGCGAGGCCGGCAGGTTGGCCGGGCTGTTCAAGCTCCTGGGGGACCCGCGCCGTGCCCGGGTGCTGTATGCGTTGCTGGAGGCCGGCGAGCTGTGCGTGTGTGACCTGGCGGCGTCGGTCGATGTCGCGGAGGCGTCGGTGTCCCAGATGCTGCGGGTGCTGCGTACCGCTGGGGTGGTCGAGAACCGCCGGGAGGGGCGGATGGTGTACTACCGCCTCGCTGACGGGCATGTGCGGATGCTGCTGGACGTCTCCCGTGAGCACGCCCGCCACGAGGGGCAGGGCTGATGGGGGCGGGACACAGCCATGCCCCGGCGACCGGGCATGCCGGTGGCCGCTACCGTCGGCGGCTGGCGGGGGCGTTCGCCCTGACGGCGGGCTTCTTCCTGATCGAGCTGGTCGCGGGGCTGGTGTCGGGGTCGTTGGCGCTGCTGTCGGATGCCGGGCACATGGCTGCCGATGTGGTGGTGCTGGGTGCGGCGCTGCTGGCGACGCGCATCGCGAGCCGGCCGGACTCCACAGGGCGACGCACCTATGGCTCCTACCGGGCCGAGGTGTTCGCCTCGGCGTTGGCGGTGCTGGCGATGCTCGCGGTCGGGGTGTACGTGGTGGTCGAGGCCATCAGCCGGCTGGGCGACGCGCCGGAGGTGGCCTCCGGCGCCATGCTCGCGGTCGGCTTCGCCGGCCTGGTGATCAACATCATCTCCATGCTGCTGCTGCGCAGCGGGGCCAAGGACAGCCTGAACGTCAAGGGCGCCTACTACGAGGTGATCGCCGACGCCGCCGGGTCGGTGGGTGTCATGGTCGCCGGCGTGCTGATCATCCTCACCGGCCAGCCGATCTGGGACGTCGTGGTCGCGGCGCTCATCGCGGTCTTCGTCATCATCCGGGCGGTGGTTCTGGGCAGGCAGGTGATCGCGGTGCTGGGCCAGCACGCCCCGGAAGGGGTGGACCCGGAGGACGTCGCCGGTGACCTGGACGCGGTCGAGGGGGTGGAGGAGGTCCACGACCTGCACCTGTGGACCCTGACGTCGGGGATGAACGTGGCCACGGCCCACCTGGTCGCTGACCAGGGCGCGGACCACGGCGCCGTGCTTGCCGGCGCGCGCCGGGTGCTGCGCGACCGTTACGGTATCGCCCATGCCACCTTGCAGGTGGAGGGCGCCGGCAGCGACGGCTGTCACGACCTGAGCTGGTAGCACTCGGCACCGAAGCCCGCTCGCGAGAGCCGCACATGCTTGAGCAACGTCTTAGGAGCGCGCGATGACCGCTAAGCACGGCAAGGGCCCCGGGCCGGACGAGGGCCAGCGGCCGGCCCGGCGCGGGGTGGTGCTCACCCTGCTGGGGATCGGTCTGGTCGCCGCGGCTTACGTGGTGACGATCGTGGTCATGGTGGTGCGGTGACGCGGCCCAAACGGACCGCGGCCTCATGGCGGCGCCGCAAGGCGGTCATCGCGTCGTCCAGTGCTGTCCTCGTCGGGTCGAGCACGTAGAGGTCGTGAAGACGTCCAGATATAGGCCTGGGACGGGAGTTCTTGCATCGACTGAACTCCCCGGTGGTTGCAGGTCCGATACGCAGGGGTGCCAGTAAGTAGGGCTGATCGGCGACCATTTTCTTGTCTCGCGCCCCGGGGCGAGGCGGTCCCCTATCGGTGTCCCTGTGTGCGGGGCAGGTTCACGCCGCGCAGCAGGAGAGCTTGGCGATGTCGGTGGTGAAGGCCTGCGCGGTGAGCTTGAGGCCTTCGGCCATGGTCAGGTAGGGGCTCCAGAGGTTGGCGACCTGGCTGGTGGTCATGCCGGCCTCGAGCATGTAGACCCCGGCGGCGGCGAGGTCGCCGGCGTCCTGGGCCAGGGCGGTAATGCCGATGATGCGGCCGGTGTCGGCGTCGGTGACCATCTTGATGAACCCGCGGGTGTCGCGGTTGACGATCGCGCGTGGGACGTGCGCGAGTGACAGGACACGGCTGTCGTAGCGGATCCCGGCAGCGGAGGCCTGCCGTTCGGTCATCCCGACGGCGGCCAGGGCGGGGCTGGTGAACACGACCCGGGGCAGGTGGCGGTAGTCGACCTCGAGGCCGGCGCCGGTGAGGGCGTTGTCGGCGACGAGGGCGCCGTGGGCCGCGGCGACGTACACGAACTGACGGTGGGCGGTGACGTCACCGGCAGCCCAGACGCGCGGGTTGGTGCTGCGCAGATGGCTGTCGACGACCACCTCGCCGTGGTCGCCGGTGCGCACGTCGACGGTGTCGAGACCGAGCGTGGCGGTGACCGGGCGGCGCCCGGTGGCGACGAGTACCTCGGCCGCCCGGAGTTCCTGTGAGCCGTCAGTGGTGGTGGCAGTGACCGTGACCTCGCCGGTGGCCGGGTCGCGGCGGACCGCGCTGGGCACCGCGCCGCGGATGATCTGGATGCCTTCGTCCGTGAAGATCTCATCCAGGGCGGTGGACGCCTCGGGTTCTTCCTGGGACGCCAGCCGTGAGCGGACCAGCATGGTGACCCGGACGCCGAGCCGAGCGAAGAGCTGGGCCTGCTCCATCGCGACGTAGCCGCCGCCGATGACCAGCAGCGACTCCGGGACGTGGTCCAGTTCCATCGCGGTGGTCGAGGTCAGGTAACCGGCCTCCTGCAGGCCGGGGACCGGCGGCGCCCAGGGCCTGGAGCCGGTGGCGATGAGGTAGTGCGCGGCCCGGACCGTCTCCACCGTGCCGTCAGGGCCGGTGACGCGCAGTGCCGGCTCGCTGGGTGTGCCGACGAACGTGGCGTCCCCGGGGTGGAGATCCCATCCGTACTCGGTGGCCAGGTCCAGGTACTTCTCGCCACGCAGTGACCCGACGAGCCGATCCTTGCCGGCGATCAAGGCGGGCATGTCGACCGGCCGGACTTCGGGGAGCGGCAGGCCGGGGAACCGGGAGGCGTCGAGTGTGACGTGGCGGGCCTCGGCGGTCGCGAGCAAGGCCTTGGAGGGCACGCACCCGGTGTTCACGCAGGTACCGCCGACGGTGCCACGCTCGATCATCACCACCCGTCTGCCGAGGTTGGTGGCGCGGATCGCGGCCGCGAACGCCGCCCCACCGGACCCGATCATTGCCAGGTCATACGACCTGCTGTTAGCCGTTGCCGTCATGAACTCCTCCTTCATCGCCCTCAGGATCGACCTTCCAGTGCACTGGAAGGTCAAGGGGGAGAATGAGTGGCATGCGGATCGGTGAGGTGGCTCGGGCGTCGGGCACGACGAGCAAGACCCTGCGGTACTACGAGGAGGTCGGGCTGCTACCCGCCGCGGACCGCACCCCGGCGGGCTACCGGGACTACGGCGCCGAGGTGCTCGACCGGCTGGACTTCATCCGCCGGGGGCAAGCGGCCGGGCTGACCCTGGCCCAGATCGGTCAGGTGCTGGACATCCGCGACCGGGGGCAGGCCCCCTGCCGGCACGTCACCGACCTGCTCGACACCCGCCTTGATGTGATCGACCGGCAACTCGCCGAGCTCGCGCAGCTACGCACCACGATCGCCGACCTGCGCGAGGACGCCGCCGCCGGCGACCCGGCCACGTGCTCCCCCGAGGATGTCTGCCGCTACCTGTGACACCGAAGTTCACGGGCCCGTGGCAGCGCATGGCGGCCCACTCTGTTGCGTTGGGGTGTTAGACCTTTCGCAACGGTTCTGTTGCGCGGGGTGCACCCTATCGCGACGCCTATTCCTCCGGCCTGCCGTCGGCCGCTGTCCCGGTGAAGGATCCCCTTGCGGGCATGCGATCTGGGCTGACGCCTGTGACCGAGTGTTCAGTTCGCGCTGTATAGTTCAGTCCATGCTGACTATTGCTTCGCGTCTCGACGTGATGAACCGCCTGGGTCGTGCACTGGCCGACACCACTCGATCCCGGATCATCTTGACCCTGCTCGACCATCCCGCTTACCCGGCGGAACTGGCCCGAGATCTGGACCTGACACGCCCGAACGTGTCCAACCACCTGGCATGCCTGCGCGATTGCGGGATCGTCGTCTCCGAGCCCGAGGGTCGTCGGACACGATATGAGATCGCCGATGCGCACCTGGCGCAGGCGCTGACGGCACTGGTCGATGCCACCCTGGCAGTGGACGAAGACGCCCCGTGCATCGATCCCGCCTGCTCGCTTCCCGGATGCGACGCAGCTGGGGAGGGCGCATGATCCTCACCTCGGTCTTGCAGGCGATGGGCCTGTTCGCAGCGACCAACATCGACGACATCATCGTGCTCTCCCTCTTCTTCGCGCGAGGGGCAGGCCAGCGCGGCACTACCGCCCGCATTCTGGCCGGCCAGTACCTCGGATTCGCCGGCATCCTCGGTGCCGCGGTCCTGGTGACCATCGGCGCCGGAGCATTCCTGCCCCCGGCAGCCATCCCGTACTTCGGTCTCATCCCTCTGGGCCTCGGCCTCTGGGCCGCATGGCAGGCCTGGCGCGGAGACGATGACGACGATGACGACGAGGCCAAGGTTGCCGGCAAGAAGGTCGGCGTGTGGACAGTCGCAGGCGTCACCCTTGCCAACGGCGGCGACAACATCGGCGTCTACACCCCTGTCTTCCTCAGCGTGAAACCTCTCGCAGTAGTCGCCTACTGCATCGTCTTCCTCGCGCTCGTCGCGGTCCTGGTGGCCCTGGCAAAGTTCGTCGCCACCCGCCCCCCGATCGCCGAAGTGCTCGAACGCTGGGAGCACGTCCTCTTCCCCATCGTTCTCATCGGCCTCGGCATCGTGATCCTCGTCAGCGGCGGAGCCTTCGGACTCTGACGTAGCGGCAGCGATCCAAACGGCCCCGACCGGGCGCACCCCTCTCGGTTCAGACCGCGACACCTACCTGCAGCCAGTCCTGCGTGATCGCGGCAACAAGACCGCCACGGAGCGCTGCAAAAACCCCGCCACCAAGCGAACGAAGCCACACCGAATAGCGTTCTCATTGCTCTCTGGGCACGCCACAACCGTCTCCACAACCACCTCGCCACAACCTCCGCCGCCTCACCGTTCATGGCGCGTGCTGACCACCCACACCCGGGGCCGCCGCAGTCGCCCCTCACCACCACGATCCCCCGGCTACCCTGGGAGGCATGTCTGAACCCACCGCAGCCTCCCTGCGCATCGCCGTCCTCATGGACAGTGACAACGTCTCCCCCAAGTACGCCCCGCTGATCCTCGAGGAGCTCGCCACCTACGGCACGCCCACGATCAAGCGCGCCTACGGGGACTGGACCACCACCAACCTCAACGGATGGAAGAAGGCGCTGAACCACCACGCCATCCAGCCCGTGCAGCAGTTCGCCTACACCGTGGGCAAGAACTCCTCGGACTCCGCGCTCATCATCGACGCGATGGACCTGCTCTGGATGGGCAACGTGGACGCGTTCGCGCTCGTCTCCTCCGACTCCGACTTCACCCGCCTCGCCACCCGTCTGCGCGAGTCGGGCAAGCGCGTGATCGGCCTCGGCGCCCGCAAGACGCCGGCCTCGCTGCGCAACGCCGTGGACCAGTTCATCTACCTCGAGCTGCTCGGCGCCGAGGACGACCACGACGTCGACGTCGAGACCGACGACGACGCCTCCGAGGCGTCCGACGAGTCGGGCGCCGAGAAGCCCTCGCGCTCGGGCCGAGGCCGCGGACGCGGCCGGGGTCGGGGCCGCTCCGCCGAGGACAAGGACGCGAAGGACGACGACGCCGCCTCGGTCGACCAGACCTCCGACACCGGGGCCGCCGCGGGCGGGACCGACGAGTCCGCCGCCGAGCAGGCCGACACACTCGCAGAGCCGAAGGCCGCCGCGCGCGGTCGCCGCAGCCGCCGTGCGTCGTCGTCGGGATCGGAGGCGGCCATCGCCGAGGATCCCACGCCGCCGGAGGTGCCGGTGGACGCGGAGCCGGACGCCGACCACGACGTCGCACCGCGCATCAACCTGCAGTCCGCGCTCGTCAAGGCCGTGACCGCCACGAGCTCCGACGACGGCTGGGCCTCGATGGGCCTGATCGGCCAGCACCTGAGCCGCACCCACGTGGACTTCGACCCCCGCGACTTCGGGCACCAGAAGCTCTCCACGCTCGTGGCGGACCAGCCCTACCTGCAGACCCGCACGGAGGGCCGCTCGATCGAGGTCAGCCTCAAGCGCCGCAGCCGCCGCGCGGAGGGCTGAGCGCCCTCACCCCGCGGCGCGGACAGGGGACGGCGGGCGAGCGGTGGGCAGGCTCGCCGCCCGCCCGCCGTCGCCCTGTGTTCACCCCAGATCCACCGGACGGTCCCCGAACGCCTCTACGATGGTCGAATGGCCAACACCCTGGAGTTCCTGCGCGGCGTCGACCGCCTGCACGCCTTCTACACCGAGAACGTCCGCATGCTGGCACACGCCTATGACCTCTCGGATGAGGAGGCCTCGACGCTGCTGTCCAACACGGGCTTCGCCAACGTCGCCGTGGCCATCCTGCGCGAGCCCCGCGTGGACATCCTGGGCACGCTGGGCGAGCGCCCGGAGGACGAGAACGGCGACGGCACCCTCTGACGCCTCGGCGCTCCGTCAGCCCAGCCCGGCGAGAGCGGCCAGCACGCCCGCGGCGTCGGGCGTGGCGCACGTCCCCGCGAGCGGCAGGCCGAGGCGCGCGCACGTGGCGCGCGTCGGCTCGCCGATGGCCAGCAGGCGCACCCGCTCCCCCGCCGCCGGCCCCAGGCCCCGTTCGGCGAACTGCTCGGCGGCGGAGGAGCTCGTGAGGAGCACCACCGTGCCCGGCTCGGCCTCGGACAGCTGGGCAGGCGACACGACGGGCGCGTCGGGAGCTGCCGTGCACGCCTCCGCGACGACCGGGTCCGAGGCGCCCACGGATCCCTCCCCCTCGGCGAGCAGCCGTCGCCACGGCGGCGTCCCGGGATACGGCACGGTGCGGTAGGCGACGGCGGTGCGCACGTCCCAGCCCGCCGCGCGGAGCCCGTCGGCCAGCGCGGGCCGGGCGAGGTCGGACTGGGGCAGCCACGCGATCGGCACGGCATGCCCCGCCGCGGGGGGCCAGAGGCCCTCGACGACCTCCGGGGCCGCCGTCGGCCCGGTCATCCCGGCCAGGATGCCCCGGGCCGACCGGTCCTCGGGGGGCGTCCAGACGCGGATGCCGGGCGAGGCGGCGACCAGCAGGTGCGCCGTCCCGGGGCCGGTGGCGACCGCCCGCACGCCCTCGTCGACGCCTCCGAAGTCGTGTCCTCGCAGCGCCCGCACGGCGTTGGGGCTCGTCACCACGAGCACGCCGCGCGCACCCGGGGCGATGAGCTGCATGGACATCCTGCCGAGGGCGTCCGCCTCCGCGTCGCCGGCCAGCACGAAGTCCACGAGCGGCAGGAACGCGACCTCCACGGCCTCCCCGCCCACGACGGCGCCCGACAGCCGGGCCTCCAGGGCTCCGGCCTGAGCGGGCTGCCGGGTGAGCAGGACGCGCACGTCAGGCCTCGGTGTCGGTGCCGGTGGCGTCGACGTCGGCGGGGGTGCCGCCCTCGTAGACGTCCTCGGCGGACTCCTTCACGCCGCGCACGGTGCCGGGCAGCAGGTCCGCGCCCTCCGCGATGAACAGCTCCGCCAGGTGCACCCCGAGGGCCTCGGCGGCGAGGAACAGGGTGTCCTCGATCCACTCGGCGGCCTCGGCCGGGTCGGCGGCGACGTCGTCCGGCACGGGGTCCAGCTGCACGGAGGAGGTGCGGCGCAGCACCTGGGAGCCGTCGACGGCGGCCACCATCGCCCGCATCTCGATGCGAGGCGCCCCGGAGTCGAGGTCCTCCACGGTGGCGAGCGCCCCGATCGGCGCGGCACAGCCGGCTTCGAGGCGGCGCAGCAGCGCCCGCTCGGCGGTCACGGCCACATGCGTGGGCAGGTCGTCCACCAGCTCGAGGGCACTCCGCAGGACGGCCTCGTCCGAGTCCGGTTCGAGGCCCGCGAGCCCCCCGGCCGGGCCGTCCATCAGGGACTCGTCGAGCAGGGGCCGCTCGTCGGCGCGGATCTCCACGGCCAGGGCCCCCTGGCCCGGCGCCGGGACGAGGACGTCCGGGTCGATGCGCTCGGTGATGACCTCGCCCATGCCGAGCCGGTCCAGCCCGGCGCACGCGAGGATCACGGCGTCGAGGTCGCCGCGGGGGGCTCCGGCCGCGGCGGGGGCGCCGTCGTCGTGCTGCTCGAGCCCCGGCACGCGCGCCAGGCGCGTCTGCACGTTGCCGCGGATGTCCACGAGCTCGAGGTCGGGCCGCAGCGCCTTGAGCTGGGCCACCCGGCGGGGCGAGCCCGTGCCCACCCGCGCACCCTCGGGCAGGGTCTCCAGGGTCAGGCCGTCGCGCGCGCACAGGGCGTCGCGCACGTCCGCGCGCGCGGGCACCGCCGCGATCTCCAGGCCCGCCGGCTGGGCGGCCGGCAGGTCCTTGAGGGAGTGGACGGCGGCGTCCACCGCGCCGTCGAGGATCGCCGCGCGCAGGGCCGACGCGAACACCCCGGTGCCCCCCAGCGAGGCGAGCGATCCGGTGGTCACGTCGCCCTCCGTGCGGATCACCACGAGCTCATGGGACAGCCCGGCGCGCTCCGACACGGCCTCCGCCGTCTGCCGGGTCTGCGTGGTGGCCAGGGCCGAGCCACGCGTGCCGATGCGCAGTGCCTCCATGACGGCTCAGGCCTCCGGGGGCTCGACGGCGGCGTCAGCGGCGGTGCCGTCGGACCCCGCCTGGTGCTCGGCGAGCCCTCGCACCGGCGCGTCCACGGCCGACGTCGTGGGGCGCACCGAGCCGTCCCGCATCACCTTGGAGCAGCAGTCCGGACGGCACACGTCGTACCAGGCCGGGAAGCAGCCCTGGGCGGCGCGGCCCTCGCGGCGGCCCAGGCGCTCCTCCACGATGTCCACGAGCCCGGCCACGAAGCGCGGGTCCGTCCCCGGGGTCGGGGTGCGGCGGAAGCCGACGCCCAGCTCGGCCGCGGTGTCCTTCGCCTCGGTGTCGAGGTCCCACACGACCTCCATGTGGTCCGACACGAAGCCCAGCGGCACGACCACGAAGCCCGCCACCGCGCGGCCCGTCTCGTCCACCGGCGCCTCGGGGCCGGCCAGGTTCTCCATGGCGTCGTTGATGTCCGGCTCGAGCCACGGCACCGACGGCGGGCCGGAGCGGGACTGGTACACCAGGGACCAGTCGACGTCCTCGCCACCCGGCACGCCCGCGAGGATCTCGTGGGCCACGTCGAGGTGCTGCGCGGAGTAGACGTCCGCGCCCTCGACCTCGCCCGGCTCGCCGCCGGCGGCCTCGCGGAGCGCGGCGGCGGTGCCGCGCGGCCCGGCCGCGGCGGCGTCGGAGACGGGGATCGAGTGGGTGGCGAACAGCACGTGGATCCGGGCGTCCTCGCCGAGCTCTGCGCGCAGGGACGCCAGGTCGGCGGCGAGACCTTCGCGGAAGGGGGCGATGAAACCGGGGTGGTTGAAGTACTGGCGCGTCTTGTCCAGGTCCACCTTCCCCTCCAGGCCGGTCTTCTCCATGGCCATGCCCATGTCCTCGCGGTACTGGCGGCACGAGGAGTAGCAGGAGTAGGCCGAGGTGGTGACGGTGAGGATCCGGCGATGGCCGTCCTCGTGCATCTGACGCAGCGCGTCCGGGACGTACGGCTCCCAGTTGCGGTTGCCCCAGTAGATGGGCAGGTCCATGCCACGGGAGGCCAGCTCGGCCTCGATCGCGGCCTTCAGCGCCCGGTTCTGCCCGTTGATGGGGCTGACCCCGCCGTTGGCGCGGTAGTGGGTGGCCACCTCCTCGAGGCGCTCGTCCGGGATCCCGCGGCCGCGCGTGACGTTGCGCAGGAACGGGATCACGTCCTCCTGGCCCTCGGGCCCGCCGAAGGAGGCGAGCAGCAGCGCGTCGTACTCCTTGGGCGCCATGGCGCCCGCGGCGTCGTAGTCGAGGCCGGGCTCGGCCCGCTCGACCTCGATCGGTCCGGACGGGATCGTCTCGGCGGGGGCGCCCCCCGCGGCGTTCTGTCCGCTCATCAGGCCAGCACCTCCAGCAGCTCGGCGGTCTCCACACGGCGGCCCGTGTAGAACGGGACCTCCTCGCGCACGTGCATGCGCGTCTCGTTGTTGCGCAGGTGGCGCATCATGTCCACGAGGTCCTTCAGCTCCGGAGCCTCCAGGCCCAGCAGCCACTCCCAGTCGTTGAGGCCGAACGCGCTCGTGGTGTTGGCCCACACCTGCGGGAAGTCCTGGCCCAGCTTGCCGTGCTCGCGCAGCATGCGGGCGCGCTCCTTGGGGTCGAGCAGGTACCAGTCGTACGAGCGGACGAACGGGTAGAAGCACAGCCAGTCCAGCGGCTTGCGGCCCATCGCGAAGGCCGGCACGTGCTCCTTGTTGAACTCCGCCATCCGGTCCGCACCCATCGCGGACATCACCGTGGTGGTGCGCTCCAGGAGGCGGGTGCGGCGCAGGGCGCGGATGCCGGACTGCAGGTCCTCGGGGGTCTGCGAGTACATCCACACCATGACGTCGCCGGCCTCGCGCATGCCGGAGATGTCGTAGGTGCCGCGCACGGTCACGCCGCGGCCGGCGAGGCCCTCGACGACGGCGTCGAACTCCTTGACCGCCTTGCGCGCCTCCTTGCCGGACAGGTCCAGCCAGCCCGGCTCACCCTGCGGGCGGGCGAACATCGTATAGGTGGTGAACCAGTCCTTGCCGGCGGCGGCAGGAGTGGTGGTCGCGTCCTGGGTCATGGTGTTCCGTCCTCGTTCGTCTCGTCGTTCTTCGTCGTTGCGTCCAGATCGGCTCGGACACCGTCGGCCGCGAACACGGCCTCCACCCCGGCCACGATGGCGGCCAGGCCGGTCCCGTGCACCCAGCTTCCCACCGCGTCCAGGCCCGGCACGGGCGCGGCCCATGCGAGCAGCGCGTCGGTAGCCTCCCGATCGGGCCCGGCCTGGGGCGGGATGGAGTGGCGCCAGCGCGTGACGGCGCGGGCCACCACGTCCTGCTCGGCCAGCGGCACCCCGGTGAGGGCGGCGGCATCGGCGAGGCCCTGGGTGAGGAGCTCCTCATCCCCGGAGCGGGGGCCGAGCTGCTCGTCCCCGCCGCCGTGGCGCCCGTAGGAGAGACGCAGCACGTGCCGGTGCGGGTGGCGCGGCTCGCCGTCGGCGCCGGGACGGGCCACGACGTCGCGCAGCCAGTCCCACTTGACGGTCGCGTGGGTGAGGGCCTTCGCCGCCACATCGGTGCCCTCGGCCACGAGCACGCCCGTGCCGCGCGGGGCGGCGTCGAGCCCGGGGGCGTCGACCACGAAGGTGGCGAGCGCGACGCCGTCGGACAGTGCCGGCCCGTCAGCCTCGCCGAGCACGCCGTGGGAGAGCGGGGAGAGCAGGTCCCATGCGGTGGACCCGTCCACGGCGAGGACCACGCGGTCCACGTCGAGCCCGCGCACCACCTCGTCGTCGCGGTCGGAGATCTGGGCCCACCACCCCTCACCCACGCGGGAGAGGGCGGCCACGCGCACGCCGCGGAGCACGGTGACCCCGTCCTCGCGGAGGGACTCCACGAGGCGTGTCGTCAGGCGGTTCATGCCGCCCTCGAGGCCGGCGACGGCGGCGCCGGGCGTGGCGCCCCCGCGCAGGGCCGCGACGCCGGCGGCGAGGCCGCCCTGGGCGACCGCGGCCGCGAGCAGGCCTGGCGCCACGCGCTCCACGTCCACCACGGCGGGGTCGGCGGAGTGCACGCCGCCGACCACGGGGCCCACGAGGCGCGTGAGCACCTCCTCCCCCATCCGGTCGGCGACCAGTTCGGCGACGGTGACGGGGCGGCCCGCGGCGAGGGCCTCGGTCCACCGGTCCATCGGCGCGTGCGCGTCGGCCCGGGCGCGCTCGAGCCCCGCGGAGCTCAGGGCCCGGGCGAGGTCGTCGGCGTCGAGGTCGCCGGGGATGCCCAGGAGGCCCAGGCGGGGGGCCGGCACCGTGGCCTCCGGGCCGTGGAGCCACGAGCCCAGCGGGGCGGGCGCGACGATGCGGCCGCCGAGCCCGAGCTCCTCCAGGAGGGCCCGCACGGCGGTTCCGCGCACCGCGAACGACTCCGCGCCGCCGTCGAGCTCCAGGGCCTGGGTGCACCCCGTCCCGGACTGCGAGACCGAGGGGACGTCGAGGAAGCGGGAGGACAGCGCGCCGCCGAGCACCGAGGTGGCCTCGGCGAGGGTGACGTCCCAGCCCGCCTGGTGCAGCCGGCGGGCGGAGAGCAGGCCGGCGATGCCGCCGCCCACCACGAGGGCCGTCCCGCTCACGCGCGCCCCCCCGGGGTCGCGGGGATCGAGTGCACGAGCTCGACCACGCGGGTGAGCACGTCCGGGTCGGTCTCGGGCGGCACCCCGTGGGCCAGGTTCACCACGTGGCCGGGGGCCGCCGCGCCGGAGGCGACGACGCCGCGCACGTGCGCCTCGAGCACGGGCCACGGGGCGGCGAGGAGGGCCGGGTCGACGTTGCCCTGCAACGGGACCGCACCGCGCCCGTCGGCGCCCGGATTCGCGCGGAGGCGGCGATCGGCCTCGGCGAGCGTGAGGCGGTGGTCGACGCCGACGGCGGAGGCGCCGGCGTCGCGCATGTGGTGGAGGAAGTCGCCCGTGCCGGTGCCGAAGTGCAGCAGCGGCGCGCCCCCGGGCACGCCCGGGCCGGCCATGTCGCCCACGTGGGCGAGGGCCGCGGCCGAGTGCGCCTGGACGTGCTCGAGGTAGTCGTCCGCGGAGAGCGAGCCGGCCCACGAGTCGAACAGCTGGGCCGCCGAGGCGCCGGCCTCGAGCTGCGCACGGAGGAACTGGCCGGAGACCCGCGCGGCCCAGCCGGCCAGCGCCGCCCACGCCTGCGGATCGCCGTGCATCATGCGGCGCGGCCCGAAGTGGTCTCGAGAGGGACGGCCCTCCACCATGTAGGCGGCCAGCGTGAAGGGGGCGCCCGCGAAGCCGATGAGCGGCCGGTCCCCGAGCTCGGCGACGGTGGCGGCGACGGCCTCGCGGATCACGTCCAGGGCGGAGTCCTCGAGGTCCGGCAGCGCCGCGGCGTCCCGGGCGGTGCGCACGGGGGCGCCCAGCACGGGGCCCACACCGGGCTGGATCTCGACGTCCACGCCGGCGAGCTTCAGCGGCACCACGATGTCGGAGAAGAAGATGGCCGCGTCCACGTCGTGGCGCCGCACGGGCTGGAGGGTGATCTCCCGGACGAGCTCGGGCATGAGGCAGGACTCGAGCATGCCGACGCCCTCACGGACCTTCTTGTACTCCGGCAGCGAGCGGCCGGCCTGGCGCATGAACCACACGGGGCGGCGGGAGGGCTGCTGGCCGCGCAGCGCCCGGATGAGCGGGCTGGCCGCGGTGGAGCGAGCGGTGTCGCCCGTGCGGAGCGGGTGCCCCGCGGGGAGCGCGGGGGCGGGGACGCCGGCGTCCGGCGTGCCGCCCTCGGGAGTCAGAGGATCAGTGGACATGACCCCATCCTCGCACCGGCTCCGCCCGCAGGCATATCGCGACGGCTGTGACGCGGGCCGCGTTCCCTGCCGATCCGGCCGCCGGCGCGTAGGATGGCTGGCGCTGTGACTGTCTTCTCCCTGGTGGCCTCGCACCACGACCTCGACCTGGACACGGTGGCCCGCTTGAGCGCGGGGACCACCGGCGTCTGCTCCGCCCTGCCCTCCCCCGCCACGGCGGGGGCGGTGGTGCTGGCCACCTGCAACCGCGTGGAGGTCTATGCGGAGGCCGCCGAGGGGCGGGTGGAGGAGGCGCGGGAGCACCTCGTGGCCGCCATCGCCGAGAGCAGCAGCCTGCCGGACGACTCCGTGCGCGGCGCGTTCCGCGTGCTCGGCGCCGATGCCACGGCCCGCCACCTCTTCGAGGTCGGCGCGGGACTGGACTCCGCCGTGGTGGGCGAGCGGGAGATCGCCGGCCAGGTGCGCCGCGCGCTCCTGGACGCCCGAGAGAAGGGCACGGCCTCCGGCTCGCTCGTCCGCCTCTTCGAGGCCGCCACGCGCACCGCCAAGGACGTGGGCTCCCAGACGGCGCTCGGCGCCACCGGCCGCTCCGTGGTCTCCGTGGCCCTGGACCTCACCGAGGAGCTGCGCGGCCTGCACGACGCCGACGCGCGCGACGCCTTCTGGGCGGATGCCTCCGTCCTGCTGATCGGCACCGGCGCCTACGCCGGGACGACCCTGGCCCAGCTGGCCGACCGCGGCGCCGTCGCCGTCGGCGTGCACTCCGCGTCCGGGCGCGCCGAGCAGTTCGTGGCGGACCGCGGCGGCTGGGCGCTCCCGCTCGGCGGGGAGAACGTGGCCGGGGCCGTCGCCGAGGCCGACGTGATCATCGGCTCCTCCGGCGGGGACCGGCAGATCAGCCCCGAGCGCCTCGCCCAGCTGCGCGAGGGCTCCGCGCACCCCCTCACGGTGGTGGACCTGGCCCTGTCCCGAGACTTCGACCCGGCGGTCGCCGAGGTGGAGGGCGTGGACCTGATCACCCTCGAGTCCGTCCGCCTGGCCGCGCCCGAGCAGGCGCGCGCCGCGGTGGACGAGGCGCGCTCCCTCGTGGACGGCGCCGTCGCCGAGTACTCGGCCGCCCAGCGCAGCCGCAGCGCGGACGCCGCGATCAAGGCCCTGCGGCGCCACACCCTCACAGCCCTCGACCACGAGATGGAGCGGGTCCGGGCGCGCCACGGGTGCACCGCCGCGTCCGAGGAGGTGGAGTTCGCCCTGCGCCGCATGGTGAACCAGTTCCTCCACGGCCCGAGCGTGCGGGCCAAGGAGCTCGCCGCCCAGGGAAGGCTCGAGGAGTACGAGCGCGCCCTCGAGGTGCTGTTCGACATCGCCCCGCCCTCGGCCGCGCCCGCCCCGGCCCCCGCCGAGGAGGCCTGCCCGGCCCACCGCGCCGCGGAGGACGGGCCGGGCGCGGCCCGCACCGCATGAGCGTGCACCCCGGTGAGGGGGCGGGCCCGCGCGAGCGGACCGTGCGGATGCCGCGCGCCCAGCGGCGCCGCCAGCTCCTCGGGTGCGCACGCGGCGTGTTCGTGGAGCACGGCTACGCCGGCACGGCCATGGACCAGATCGCGGAGGCGGCCGCCGTCTCCAAGCCCGTGCTCTACCAGCACTTCCTCGGCAAGCACGAGCTCTTCCTCGAGCTGCTGGACACCGAGGTGGCCGACCTCACGGGCCGCCTCACGGCGGCCATGTCCTCCCCCGGCGACAACCGTCACCGCGTGCACGCCACGGTGGAGGCGGTCTTCGCCTACATGGGATCCCCCGGGCGCTCCCACCGGCTGCTCTTCGACTCCGGCGCCGAGCACGACCCCGAGGTGCGCGCACGCGTCGAGGCGGTCGAGGACGCCGTGGCCTCCCAGGTGAGCCGCATCCTCGCCGAGGACACGCGCGTGGGCGACGCCGAGGCGGAGATCCTCTCCCGCGGCCTCGTGGCGTACGTGCTCGGCGCCGCTCGCCACTGGGCGGACCGGCTCGAGGCGGGTCGCCGCCCGGACGCCGCGCGGACGGCCGCGATCGTGGACGCCCTGCTGTGTACCGGGCTCTCCCACCTGCCCACCGGACGCTCCGCCTGACGGGGAGGGCGCCGCCGCCTCCGCGGATGCCGCCCGGTTACGCCACGCGCGTGAACCCCGCCCCCGCCGCATGAGGCGACAGGGCCGTCCCGTAGGCTGACCGCACATCCGCCGCGCGGACGCGTGTCCGCGCAGCGAGGAGTCCACGCACGAGGGAAGAGTGAGGTCCACCCATGGAGATCCGCATCGGAGTGCAGCACGTCGGCCGTGAGGTCGTCCTGGAGAGCGAGCAGACCGCCGAGGAGGTGCGCGCCCTCGTGGACGCCGCCCTCGCCGCCGGCTCCCTCCTGAGCCTGACGGACGTCAAGGGCCGCCAGGTCGTGGTCCCGGGCTCGAACATCGGGTTCGTGGAGATCGGCGCCAAGAAGTCCGGCCCCCTGGGCTTCGCGGCCTCCTGATCTGCGGGCCGCGCCGCCATGCCCCACCACGCCGTCCAGGTGCGCGGGTCTGAGGACGCCGCGCTGACCGAGCGTCTGGCCGCCCTCCGGGTCGAGCTCGACCTGCCGGGCGGCTTTGCCGCGCCCGTGCTCGCCGAGGCCGAGGAGTCCGCCGCCGCGGTGCTCGCCTCCCTCGGCTCGGACGCGGAGCGGGTCGACCTCACGGCCGTCCCCTTCGTCACCGTGGACCCATCCGGGTCCACGGACCTCGACCAGGCGCTGCACATCGCGGCCGCCGAGGGCGGTCGGCTCACGGTGCGCTACGCGATCGCCGACGTGCCCGCCTTCGTCGCGCCCGAGGGCGAGGTGGACCGCGAGGCCCGGCGTCGCGGCCAGACCGTGTACCTGCCGGACGGCCGCGTCCCCCTGCACCCAGAGGTGCTGAGCGAGGACGCCGCGTCGCTGCTGCCCGACGTCGACCGTCCCGCGTTCGTGTGGACGTTCACGCTCGCCGTGGACGGGGCCGTGGAGCGCACCGCGCTGGTGCGCTCCCGCGTGCGATCGCGGGCCCAGCTCACGTACGAGCAGGTGCAGGCCTTCCTGGACTCCGCGGACGCGCCCGAGGCGGCGGCCTGGCCGGAGGAGCTCCGCGCCTCGATCGCCCTGCTGCCGGAGGTCGGACGACGGCGCACCGCGCAGGAGGTCGCCCGCGGCGGCGCGTCCCTGAACATGCCGGACCAGGAGATCCATGTGGTGGACGGCCGGTACGAGATCAGCCAGCGCATCCCGCTGCCGGCCGAGGACCACAATGCCCAGCTCTCCCTGATGACGGGCATGGAGGCGGCACGCATCATGCTCGACGGCGGCGTCGGCGTCCTGCGCACCATGCCCGCCCCGGACACCGAGGCGGTCGCCGCGTTCCGCGCCCGCACCCGCGCGCTGGGGCATCCGTGGGAGGAGGGCGCCGACTACGGGGCCTACCTGCGCACCGTCGACCCCCGCGAGCCGCGCCACCTCGCCGTCCTCCACGCCGCCACGTCCCTGTTCCGCGGAGCCGGGTACACCGCCTTCGACGCCGAGGCCGAGGATCCCGCCCTGCGCGCCCTCCCCGCGGATCCCGAGCAGGCCGCCCTGGCCGCGCCCTACGCGCACGCCACCGCACCCCTGCGGCGCCTCGTGGACCGCTTCGTGCTGGCCGTGTGCCACGCCCTCGTGAGCGGCGCGCCGGTGCCTGCGTGGGCCCGCCGGGCGCTGCCCGAGCTCCCCGCCCTGATGCAGGACGCCGGCCGGCGCGCCTCGGCCGCGGACCGCGCGGCCGGCGACCTCGTGGAGGCGGCCGAGCTCTCGGAGCACGTCGGCGCCGAGCTGGAGGGCGTCGTCGTGCGCTCCGGCGGGGAGTCCGCGGACGTGCAGCTCGCCCAGCCCCCCGTGGCCGTGCGCGTGCCGGCCGCGGCGGAGCCCGGCACCCGCGTGCGGATCCGGATCGACGCGGTGGACGTGGCCTCCGGGAAGGTCACGGCCACCGGGGTAGACTGGCCCCACAGCTCACGCTGACCCCTGGGATGACCGGTCGCATCTGATCACCCACGAACCCCACTCGCCGCAGCGCTCCACGGTCCCTCGTGTCCGAGGCTCCTCGGCGGGTGACCGACCTGCCGGATCCGGCATGGCCCGCCTTCGCACGGCGCGGTCGAGACCGAGTCCAGGGGGCATCGCCCCCGCCCTTCCGCGATCGGCTCCACCACCGCGCGCACGGCGTGGCCGGGCCCACCCGCCCGTCGCTGCGACGCACGAGACGATCGCGAGTCACCATGACCGAGAACACCACCCCTGACACCGCCCAGACCGCCGCGGACGACGTCGACCCCGCGGTCGCCGAGATCGCCCGCGAGACGCTCACCGAGGACACCGTCCCGGCGGCCCCCGAGCAGACCTTCGCCGACTTCGGCGTGCACCCCGCCATGGTGGAGGCCCTCGAGGGCAAGGGGATCGTGCACCCCTTCCCCATCCAGTCGATGACCCTGCCCGTGGCCCTCGGCGGCCACGACATCATCGGCCAGGCCAAGACCGGCACGGGCAAGACCCTGGGCTTCGGCCTGCCGGCGCTGCAGCGCGCCATCGGCCCGGGCGAGCCCGGTTGGGACAGGCTGGAGGCCGCGGGCACCGCCGGCGCCCCGCAGGCTCTGATCGTGGCCCCCACCCGCGAGCTCGCCGTCCAGGTGGCCGGAGACCTCGTGTTCGCCGCGTCGAAGCGGCCCGTGCGCATCGCCACCATCTACGGCGGCCGCGCCTACGAGCCGCAGATCGAGGAGCTGCAGCGCGGCGTCGAGGTCGTCGTCGGCACCCCCGGCCGCCTGATCGACCTGCTGCGCCAGAAGCACCTGCGCCTGGACCACGTGAACACGGTGGTGCTGGACGAGGCGGACGAGATGCTGGACCTCGGCTTCCTCCCGGACGTCGAGACCCTGCTCTCCGCGGTCCCGGGCAAGCGCCAGACCATGCTGTTCTCGGCCACCATGCCCGGCCCCGTCGTCGCCATGGCGCGCCGCTACATGACGCAGCCGACCCACATCCGCGCCTCCGACGGCGAGGACGAGGGCCTGACGAAGAAGGACATCCGCCAGCTCGTCTACCGCGCGCACCACATGGACAAGGACGAGCTCGTGGCCCGCGCGCTGCAGGCGAACGGCCGCGGCCGCACCATCATCTTCACGCGCACCAAGCGCACCGCCGCCCGCGTGGCGGACGAGCTGGTCTCCCGCGGCTTCGCCGCCGGCCCGCTGCACGGCGACCTGGGCCAGGGCGCCCGCGAGCAGGCGCTGCGCGCATTCCGCAACGGCAAGGTGGACATCCTCGTGGCCACCGACGTCGCCGCGCGCGGCATCGACGTGGACGACGTGACCCACGTGTTCAACTTCCAGGCCCCCGAGGACGAGAAGACCTACGTGCACCGCGTGGGCCGCACCGGCCGTGCAGGGCACAAGGGCATCGCCGTGACCCTCGTGGACTGGGACGACCTGCCGCGCTGGAAGCTGATCGACAAGGCCCTGGGCCTGGGCCAGCCCGAGCCGCCGGAGACCTACTCCTCCTCCCCGTGGCTGTTCGAGGACCTCGACATCCCCAAGGGCACCAAGGGCCGCCTGCCCAAGGACAAGCGCACCCTCGAGGGCCTGAGCGGCGAGCGCCTCGAGGACCTCGGCGGTCCTGAGTCCAAGCCCCGCGCGGGCCGCGGCGGGGACCGCGAGCGCGGCGGACGCGACGGCGCCCGCGAGGGCGGTCGAGGCCGTGGCGCCCGGGACGAGGACCGCAACCGCGGCGGCCGGGACGGCGAGCGTGGTGGCCGTGACGCCGAGCGGGAGGGCTCCCGCGACGGCGGCCGTGGTCGAGGACGCGGTCGGGGCGGGCGTCCCTCCGCGGGAGCCGCGGTGAACGGGCGCCCCGCCGAGGGCCGCGCGGACGAGCGCCCCCGCCCCGAGCAGGCGGAGCAGAAGGCCTCGCGCTCCGCGGATCGCGCGCCCCGCGCCGAGCGCGCCGAGAGCCCCGCTCGTGCTGAGCGGTCCGAGCGCGCCCCGCGCACGGAGGGCACCGGCCACCGCGCCGAGTCGCGGTCCGAGGGCCGTGCGGAGCGCCCCGCGGCGGAGGCCGCGGCTCCCCGTTCCGCGGGAACGGAGCGTGCCCCGCGCGCGGAGCGCGCCGAGCGGCGCGCGGAGGGCACGAGCGACCGTCACGCCCGCCGCCGCGAGCGCAGCCGCGCCCGCATGGAGGCCCGCAAGCGCGGCACCACGCGCTGAGCCTCCCCGCCCGGCGCCGCAGCGCTCGTGGCGCCCCCGCGACCCCTCCGACGGCCGATCCGGCGCGCGGAGGGGTCGCTGCGGCTCCAGGGTCGATCACGGGTGCGGCCGGGGCCCCGGGAGTGAGAAGGGACGGTCGGGCTCACCCCCGCACGACGGCGGCGCCGGTCCCCTGCCGCTCGATCTCGGCGAGGACGTCCTCGCCGGTCGTGAACTCGCCGATCAGGTTGGGCTTGCCGGCCCCGTGGTAGTCCGAGGAGCCCGTGACGATGAGGCCGTGGCGGTCCGCGAGCTCCCGCAGCCACGCGCGCTCCGGCTCGGGGTTGTCCCGGTGGTCGGCCTCGAGGCCGGCCAGGCCCGCCTCGATCATGGACTCGATGACCTCCACGCCCACCACCCGGCCGCGCATCGTCGCCCGCGGGTGGGCGAACACGGGCACGCCGCCCGCACCTCGGATGAGCTCGACGGCGACCGCCGGGTCCGGGGCGTGGTGCGGCACGTAGTACTTGGAGCGGCCGGTCAGGATCGTGGCGAACGCCGCGGAGCGGTCCGGAACCACGCCGAGGGTGACGAGCGCGTCGGCCAGGTGGGGGCGGCCGATCGTGGCGCCCTCCGCCGCGTGCTCCTGCACGAGCTCCCATGTGAGGGGGTAGTCCTCCCCCAGCCGTGCAGCCATCTCCTGCGCCCGCGTGAGGCGCGCCGAGCGCGCGGCCGTGAGCTCGCGCAGCAGGGTCGGGTCCTCGGGGTCGTGGAGGTAGGCGAGCAGGTGCACGCTCGTGCCGTCGGCGGCCATGCAGGACATCTCCATGCCGGGGACGAACGTGAGTCCCTCCTCGAGCGCCGCCTGCGCGGCCTCGGCCCAGCCGGAGGCCGTGTCATGATCGGTGAGGGCCAGTCCGTCCAGGCCTGCGCGGGCCGCGGCCCGCACCACGTCGGCGGGCGGCTGGGTGCCGTCGGACTCCGTGGAGTGGGTGTGCAGGTCATAGCGCGCCATGAGTCCCCAGCGTAGGCGGTGCCATGATGGTGGGCATGACCGACTCCGCACAGCACCCCGCCGACCCTGCTCCCGAGGGCGGTCCCGCCGCCGAGACCAGCCCGGCCCCCCAGCCCCTGGCCGAGCGAGTGGAGAACCGCTCCCAGCGCCCCAGCTCGGACGCCTTCCGCGCCTTCATGGCCTCGGGCTGGGCGCCCGCCTCACAGGACCTGCCCGCCGCCGACGCCGTGGCCCCCCACGCCGCGCGCCGCCGCGCCGCACTCTCCGCCCGCTTCCCCGGCGAGCGCCTCGTGGTGCCCGCGGGCCGGCTCAAGGTCCGCTCCAACGACACCGACTACCGCTTCCGGGCACACTCCGCGTTCGCGCACCTCACGGGCCTGGGCGTGGACCACGAGCCGGATGCCGTGCTCATCCTCGAGCCCACGGACCCCGGGGTGGGCGACGACGGGGCCGACCACGAGGCCACCCTGTACTTCCGCCCCCTCGCGGGGCGCGACTCGGAGCAGTTCTACGCCGACCCCCGCGCGGGCGAGTTCTGGATCGGACCCCGGCCCACCCTGGCGGAGATGGCCGCCCGCACCGGGCTGCGCACCGCCGGCCTCGAGGAGCTCGAGTCGGCCCTGACCAAGGACGCCGGGCAGGGGCAGGTCCGCCTGCTGGCCGAGTCCGACCTCGACGTGGACGCCCAGGTGGCCGCCGCCCGCACCGCGGCCGGCCAGGACCTCGCGGCCGCCCAGGCCGCCGACGTCGAGCTCGTCGAGTTCTGCTCCGAGCTGCGCCTCGTGAAGGACGAGTGGGAGGTCGACCGCATGCGCGCCTCGGTGGCCGCCACGATCGCCGGCTTCGAGGACGTCGTCCGCGCCCTGCCGCGCGCGGTGGGCCACCGCCGCGGAGAGCGCGTCGTGGAGGGCGCCTTCTTCGCCCGCGCCCGCGAGGAGGGCAACGACCTCGGCTACGACACGATCGCCGCCGCCGGGAACAACGCCACCGTGCTCCACTGGATCCGCAACACCGGGGAGGTCCGCGACGGCGACCTCCTGCTCCTGGACGCGGGCGTGGAGGACGACTCCCTCTACACCGCGGACATCACCCGCACCCTCCCGGTGAACGGGGCCTACACGGAGGTGCAGCGCCGCGTGTACCAGGCCGTGCTGGACGCCGCCGACGCCGCGTTCGCCATCGTGAAGCCGGGCATCCGCTTCCGCGAGATCCACGCGGAGGCCATGCGCGTCCTCGTGGATCGCCTCTCCGCGTGGGGCCTGCTGCCGGTCTCCGCCGAGGAGGCGCTGTCCGAGGAGGGCCAGCACCACCGCCGCTGGATGCCGCACGGCACCTCCCACCACCTCGGCCTGGACGTGCACGACTGCGCGCAGGCCAAGCGGGAGCTCTACCTCGACGGCGTGCTCGAGCCGGGCATCGTGTTCACGATCGAGCCGGGGCTGTACTTCAAGGCCGAGGACCTCGCGATCCCGGAGGAGTACCGCGGGATCGGCGTGCGGATCGAGGACGACGTCCTCGTCACGCAGGACGGCGCGGAGAACCTCTCCGCCGCCCTGCCCCGCGCCCCCGAGGACGTGGAGGCCTGGATGGCGCGCCTCCAGGGGTGATCGGCGCGGGGGGCTCTGGCTAGGCTCGCGGGCATGACCGCCCACCTCGTCTCCGAGCTCACCGACCTGCGGGAACGCCTCCTCGACGCCGAGGCCGAGCACGCCGCCCTCATCGAGCGCGTGCGCGAGCGCCACCGGCCCTCCGCCCGCAACCTCGTGCACTACGTGGCCCTGCGCGGCACGGACCTGCGCCCCCTCCAGGACGCGCTCAGCGAGGTGGGGCTCTCCTCCCTCGGGCGCATGGAGGCGGGGGTGCTCGGCCACCTGGACGCGGTGCTCCGCGCGGTCCGCGCGCTGGACGACGCGCCGGCGGCCGAGCCCACGGCCGAGCCCGACGACGGCGCGCCGTCCGCGCTCACCCCCGCCGTGGGGCGGGAGATCCTCGAGCGCAACGCGAACGCCCTGCTGGGCCCGATGCGCCAGGACCGGCAGACCCGCGTGATGGTCACCATGCCGAGCGAGGCCGCCACGGACCCGGAGCTGGTGCGCGGCATGGCGGCGGCGGGCATGGACCTGGCCCGCGTGAACTGCGCCCACGACGGGGAGGACGCGTGGGCCGCCATGATCGACACGCTGCGCGGCCTCGGCTCGGAGGAGCGCCCCGCACCGCGCGTCGCGATGGACCTGGCCGGGCCCAAGCTGCGCACGGGCCCGCTCGAGCCGGGGCCGCGGGTGCTCAAGGTGAAGCCCTCGCGCGACGACGGCGGCCAGGTCCTGGAGCCGTCCCGGGTGTGGCTCGGCGCCGCTCCGGACGGGGTCGGGCAGCACCCGGCGGGGGACGGCGTCGTCGTGCCCCTGCAGGACCCGGACGTGCAGGTGCTGGCCGCCCTCGAGCCGGGCGACGAGGTGGACCTGAAGGACGCGCGCGGATCCCGCCGCACGCTGATGGTGGAGCGCGTGAGCGGCGCCGGACTGCTCGTGAGCACGGTCCGCACCGTGTACTGGGAGACCGGCATGCGGGTGGACACCCCGCACGGACCCCTCACGGTCGGCGAGCTGCCCCCGCTCGAGCAGAGCATGCGCGTGCAGGTGGGCGAGGACGTGGTGCTCACCCGCTCGATGCAGGCGCGCCCCGCCGTCGCCGCCCCGCCCTACCGCATCGGCTGCTCCCTCGAGCAGGCCTTCCGGGACGTCTCCGTGGGCGAGCGGGTGTGGATCGACGACGGCCGGATCGGCGGCGAGGTGACCGCCAACGACGGCGAGGAGATCACCCTGACGGTCACGAACGCCGGGCCGGCGGGCGCCAAGCTGAAGGCCGAGAAGGGGATCAACTTCCCCGACACCGCCCTCGAGATCCCCGCGCTCACGGCGGAGGACCTCTCCCACATCCCGTTCGTGGCCTCCCACGCCGACATGGTCAACATGTCGTTCGTGCGCTCGGCCGCCGACGTCGCCCGCCTCATCGAGGCGCTCGAGGAGCAGGACGCGAAGGACGTGGACGTCACCCTCAAGATCGAGACGGTGGCCGCGTTCGAGCAGCTGCCGCTCATGCTCCTGGAGGCCATGCGGTGGAACGACGTGGGCGTGATGATCGCCCGCGGCGACCTCGCGGTGGAGGCCGGATTCGAGCGCATGGCCGAGCTCCAGGAGGAGATCCTGTGGCTCTGCGAGGCCGCCCACGTGCCCGCGATCTGGGCCACGCAGATCCTCGAGTCGCTGGCCAAGAAGGGCCTGCCCTCGCGCGCCGAGATCACCGACGCCGCGATGGCCCAGCGCGCGGAGGTCGCGATGCTGAACAAGGGCCCCTACATCGAGGACGCGATCACCTCGCTGGGCGACATCCTCGCCCGCATGGGCGGTCACACCCGCAAGAAGGGGGACATGCTGCGGCGGCTGGAGTCCTGGAGCCTCTGAACGGGACGGCGGTCCCCCGACGACGACGGCCCGGCCCCTCTGGGGACCGGGCCGCGGTGTGCGGGGCGGCGCGTCAGGCGCGGTGGGAGCCGCCCTCGGCCGGAGGCTGCGGCCCGGGGCGGCCGCCGCGTGCCTCGATGAGGCGCGCGACCTCCTCGGGGGGCAGGCTCACGCCGTAGGAGCGGTCGAGGCCGGCCGGGGCCGCGGGCGTGCCGGCCGGGGCCGACGGAGCGGGCGTGCCGGCGTCGTGGTCCGCGGGAGCGGCCTGGTCCGGGGCCGCCGTGATGGGGGCCGGAGCCGCCTGCGCGGGGGCCGCCGGGGCCGGGCGGGCGGTGAGGCCGAGCTCCTGGCGGGCGCGCGCGGCGTGCTCGAAGGCGATCACGAGGTCGTAGCCGGCGGGCACCACGGCCTGCGAGGAGGCGAAGCCGTGCCGGCCCTTGCGCAGCGCGAACCCGATCACCCCGAACAGCAGCCACACGGCCAGGCCCAGCAGCGCCGAGGTGAGGATCTGGAGCGGCCCTCCCGACGGGTCCAGCAGGAGGAGGAACGCGCCGATCAGGGCGCCGAACATCAGGCCCCGCACGCCCGCCCCGAGCGCCACCTGTGCGTAGTTGAGGCGGCCGCGCACCCGCTCCACCACGCGCAGGTCCTTGCCGACGATGGAGACGGCGCTGACCGGGAAGTCCGTGGCGGCCAGCCGGTCCACCTGCTCGCGCGCCTCGGTGTACGTGGAGTAGGTGGCCACGAGCTCTCCGCGGGGCAGGCCCGTGTCGCCGGATCCGGGGGCGGGGCTGGACATCATGAAGGACATGTCCCCATTGTGCCTGGCCGCGGGCGCGGAGGCCCGGGAGTCCGCCCACTGCGGACACCCGCCCCACCGGGCGGGCGCGGAGAGGACCCACTAGGCTGGCCCGGTGAACTCCCCCAAGATCTTCGTGGCCCGCCTGCTGGGCCTGGACGTGTTCGACCCGCTGGGCGACCGTCTGGGCCGGCTGCGCGACGTCGTGGTCCTGGACCGGGGCGGGGTCGCCACCCCCGTGGCCACCGGCCTGGTGATCGAGGTCCCCGGCAAGAAGCGCGTCTTCGTGCCCATGACCCGTGTGACCTCCATGGACTCGGGCCAGATCATCACCACGGGCCTCATCAACCTGCGCCGCTTCTCCCGCCGCGGCGGGGAGCAGACCGTCGCGGGCGACCTCTTCGACCGGCGCGTGCGCCTCACGGACGGCTCGGGCGAGGCCGTCCTCGAGGACATCGGGCTGGAGCAGCAGCGCAACGGCGACTGGCTCGTCTCGGACATGTACGTCCTGCGCCCCACGGGCCGCGGCGCCTTCGGCCGCCCGCGGGGAGAGCACCTGCTCCTCACGTGGGACGAGGCCCGCTGGGCCGGGCAGGCCGAGCCGCAGGGGGCCACGAGCTTCGTGGCCGCCCACGAGGACCTCAAGGCCGCGGACCTCGCGGACATGATGCACGAGATGCCGGAGAAGCGCCGCGTGGAGGTCGCCAACGAGCTCCAGGACGAGCGCCTCGCGGACGTCCTCCAGGAGCTGCCCGACGACGACCAGGTCCAGATCCTCTCCCACCTGGACATCGAGCGCGCCGCGGACGTCCTCGAGGAGATGGACCCCGACGACGCCGCGGACCTCCTCCACGAGCTGCCCGACTCCCAGCAGGAGCTGCTCCTGGAGCTCATGGAGCCCGAGGACGCCGAGGACGTGCGCCGCCTGCTCGAGTACGAGGAGGACACGGCCGGCTCCGTCATGACGCCCGTGCCCGTGATCCTCCCGCCCGAGGCGACCGTGGCCGAGGCCATGGCCACCATCCGGCAGCACGAGATCTCCCCCGCGCTCGCCTCCCTCGTGATCGTGGCCCGCCCGCCGCTGGAGACGCCCACGGGACGGTTCCTGGGCGTCGTGCACTTCCAGCGCCTCCTGCGGTACCCGCCGCCCGAGGCGATCGGCAACATCATGGACAAGGACCTCGAACCGGTCTCCGACCTGGCCCCGCTGGCCCACGTCACCCGCGAGCTGGCCACGTACAACCTGACGTCCATCCCCGTGGTCAACGCCCAGCACCGCGTGGTGGGCGCCGTGAGCGTGGACGACGTCCTCGACCACATCCTCCCGGACGACTGGCGCGCGATGGACCCGGACGACCATCCGGCCGCCGCCGGCTGACCCCTCCCGCACCACCCCCCGAACCGCATCGACCGCACGGACCGCACCGAAGGAGTGAGCATGTCGCAGACCACGAGGGAGCCTCGCGAGACCCGGGGCACGGGCCTGGACACGCCGCTGAGCGCGCGCCGACGCCGAGTGCCCCGCTTCAGCCCCAACCCGGACGCCTTCGGGGAGGCCACCGAGGGCATCGCCCGGTTCATGGGCACGCCGCAGTTCCTCGTGTGGATGACCCTGTTCTGCCTCCTGTGGGTCGGCTGGAACAGCTACGGGCCCGAGGGCCTGCGCTTCGACTCCGCGGCCCTGGGCTTCACCGCGCTGACCCTCATGCTCTCGCTCCAGGCCTCGTACGCGGCCCCTCTCCTCCTCCTGGCCCAGAACCGCCAGGACGACCGGGACAAGGTGTCCATGCGCGAGGACCGCGACCGGGCCGAGCGGAACCTCGCGGACACGGAGTACCTCACGCGGGAGATCTCGGGCCTGCGCATCGCGCTGCAGGACGTGGCCACCCGCGACTTCGTCCGGGGCGAGCTGCGCGGCGTGCACGAGGACCTGATCGGCGAGCTGCGCGAGTCACTCCGCGAAGAGCTCCGCGCCGAGATGCGCGCGGACCTGCTCTCCCCCGCCTCGGACGGCGGGGACGCCGCCGGCTCCGTGAAGAAGGCGAAGAAGAAGAAGTCCCGGGACCGCGACGGCGGCGCGCGGCCCGGCGGGGACGCCGACGACGCCCAGACCACCACGCTCGCGATCATCGCGGCCCAGGAGGCCGCCGAGGAGGCCGCCGCTCGCGTCCGGGAGGGCGACGCCGCCCCCGGCCCGGACGCGACCGGACCGAGCGCCACCGGATCGAGCGCGGCGGACGGACGGCGATGACCGAGTCCCCGCAGGCCGACGCCGGCCTCCCGCTGCCCGCCGTCCGCACCGAGCTCGAGCGGGCCGTGCTCGCGGCCCTGGCCGACGTCGTCGACCCGGAGATCCGCCGCCCCGTCACGGAGCTCGGCATGGTGGAGTCCGTCCGCGAGACCGCCCCGGGCGAGGTCGAGGTGGCGGTGCTGCTGACCATCACGGGCTGCCCCCTGCGCGGGACCATCGAGGCCGACGTCACGGCGGCCGCCGCCGCGGTGCCCGGCTGCCGGTCCGTGGCGGTGCGCGTGGGCGTCATGACCCCCGAGCAGCGCCGCGCCCTGCAGGACTCGCTGCGCGGCGCGCGCCCCGCCAACCCGTTCGCCGCGGGCTCGCTCACCCGCGTCCTGGCCGTCGCCTCGGGCAAGGGCGGCGTGGGCAAGTCCACGGTCACCGCCAACCTCGCCGTCGCCCTCGCCGAGCGGGGCCTGGCGGTCGGGCTGATCGACGCCGACGTGCACGGCTTCTCCATCCCCGGGCTCCTGGGCGTGGACGCCTCCCCGACCCGTCTCGAGCAGCTGATCCTGCCGCCCGTGGCCCGCGGCGTGAAGGTCATCTCGATCGGGATGTTCCTGGACGCCGACCGACCGGTCGCGTGGCGCGGCCCCATGCTGCACCGGGCCCTGGAGCAGTTCGTGACGGACGTGCACTGGGGCGACCTCGACGTGCTGCTCGTGGACCTGCCGCCGGGCACGGGCGACATCGCGATCTCCGCGGCCCAGCTGCTGCCGGACTCCGAGCTCGTGGTGGTGACGACCCCCCAGCACGCCGCCGCCCAGGTGGCCGCGCGCGCGGGTCAGCTCGCGCAGCAGACCGGCCAGCGCGTGGCAGGCGTGGTGGAGAACATGGGCCCCATGGCCCTGCCGGACGGCACGGTGCTGGACGTGTTCGGCACGGGCGGCGGCGCCGAGGTGGCGGAGCGGCTCACCGGCGCGCTCGGTGCGGACGTGCCCCTGCTGGGCTCGGTGCCGCTGGATTCGGCCCTGCGCGTGGGCGGGGACACCGGCGCCCCCGTGGTGGTCTCTGCACCGCTGAGCCCCGCGGCGCACGCCCTGCTGGAGATCGCCGAGCGGCTCGCGGTGCGCCCCCGCAGCCTGGCCGGGCGCCGGCTGCCGTTCAGCCCGCGCTGAGCGCCGGGATCAGCGCGGCGATCAGGTGGCGTCGACGTCGAAGGGTGCGGGCGCCAGGCCGAGCAGCTCGAGCGGGTCCGGGCCCGCGGCGGCCGGGACCGGAGCCGGGCGCTCCTCGGCCACCATGGCCTCGGCGCGGCCGGAGGCCATGAGGGCGACGGCCGCGCCTCCCACGACGGCGGTCCCGGCACCCGGGACGACGGCGGCGGCCACGGGGGCGAGCTCGGCGTCGGGGGCGGCGGTGCCCGTGGCGGACGCGACGGCGGTGGACTCGACGTCGGCGGCCTCGGCGGCGCTGCTGCCCGTGCCGCCCGGGCGGCGGAAGAGGGAGCGGGGGTCCATGTCCGCGATGTCCTGGCGGGTCAGCCCGCCGTGGAGGTCCTCGGGGGCCACGCCCGTGAGCGCCTGGGCCCGGTGCGCGGCGGTGGAGGAGCCGCTGCCGCCCACCGGCTCGGTGAGGGCCTCGCGGATGATGCGGCGGGGATCGTACTGACGGGGGTCGTACTTGCGCCAGTTGACCTCGTCGAAGTCCGTCCCCGTCTCCTCCTTGAACTGCGTCTTGGCGCCCTCGGCCATGTCCCGCATCCGGCGGAGCCACTGGGTGAAGGCGCGGGTGTACTCCGGGAGCTTCTCCGGACCGAGGATGATCACGGCGAGCACCAGGAGGACGATGAACTCGGATCCGTTGATTCCTGCCACGGTGGAGACTCTACTAGAGGCTCACCGACGCCCGACCGCGAGGATGCCGGCCACCCGGCCCATGCTCGGAACGGCTTCGACGATCCGCTCGAGGCCGCGCTCGAGGCGGTCCGTCACGGCGTCGTCGCGCCGCAGCTCGGTGAGGCCGGACCGGTCCGAGACCACGAGGAGGGTGAGGAGGGGCTCCGCCTGCTCGCGTGGCAGCGTGGACTCCACGCGGTAGGCCGCCTGCGCCGTCGCGAGGTCCGCGATCCACCCCTCTCCGGACGGGTCGTCCGTCAGCCGGTAGGCGACACCGCCGGGGAGCCGCCTCCCCGGCATCGCGGCGTCCTCGCGCCCCGACGCACAGCCGCGGGGCACAGCGGTCGCGGAGCGCGAGCGGCACTCGTGCACCGTGACCGCCGGCTCGGCGCGCCCCCAGACCACCGCGACCTCCAGCAGGTCCGCCGCCTGCTCGCCGCGCACCTCGAGGGGCTGCAGGCCTGCGCCGGTCAGGGACGGCACGGTCCAGCCCAGGCCGCGGAGCTCCTCCACGGTGGCCCCCGGGGAGGACGCGGCGGCGGACTGGCGCTGGACGACCCCCAGCGCGTCCGTCGGACCGGCCTGCGCCCGGGCCACGCCACGCGGCGCGCCGGCCACCCACACGGCCGCGAGGAGCCCGCCCAGCAGGACGACCATGACCAGCGCCAGCACGACGAGGCGGCCGGACACGCCGCGCACGGGGAGCACGGGATGGGTCACGGCCGCGGGGCGGGCGTCCACGGAGCGCGCGGCGTCCAGGACGCGGGCCCGCTCACGGGCGGTCCGGGCGCAGTCCGGGCAGCGGGAGAGATGGGCCGCCAGCCGGCGGCCCGCCGGGCGCGAGAGCACGCCCTCGAGGTAGGCGTCCAGGTGGCGCAGCGAGTGATGAGGGCTCATCCCGCCCCACCTCCTCCTGGTGCGCCGACTCCCGGACCGGAGGGCCGGGGACCACGCCGACGCCGGTCCTGTCCGCCCATCATGGACGGCACGTCTGAGAGAAGTCTGAATCGTCCCCCCGGTTCTTCCGTACACTGGGGCGGCATCCGGCCCGGTGCCGGCCGTCCGCGGAAGCCCGCGGCGCCGCCGTCGCCGGACCACCCCGCCCACCCCCGGAGAGAGCGCCCATGACCGCCCTGCACCCCCAGCCGACCGCCAAGCACGCCTCGTGGACGTACGCGGAGACCCGGCTGGAGGAGGACGCGGTGCTGCTGCGGGCACGGGAGCGCTCGGCCGAGCTCGGGGTGGCGCCGGTCAGCGAGGGCGCGGCGGCGCTGCTCACCGTGCTGGCGGCCACGCGCGCGCCGGGCGCCGTCGTGGAGATCGGCACCGGCGCGGGGGTCTCCGGTCTCGCTCTGATGCGCGGGCTGCCCGAGCGCACCGTCCTGACCACCGTGGACCCGGAGGCGGACGTGCAGCATGCGGCGCGGGAGGCCTTCTCCGAGGCGCACCTGCCGAACGGCCGCACCCGCATGATCACGGGGCGCTCCCGCCTCGTGCTGCCGCGCCTGACCACGGGCGCCTACGAGATGGTCGTGGTGGACGGCGATCCGGCCTCCCGCGCGTTCGACGTGGACCAGGCCGCCCGCATGCTGGCCCCCGGCGGGCTGCTGGTGGTCCTCGACGCCCTGGACCAGGACCGCGTGCCGCGTCCGGCGGTGCGCGAGCCCTCCACGGTGTCCGCCCGCGCCGTGGACCGCGGCATCGCCGAGGACGAGCGGTGGATCTCCGCCGTGGTCCCCACGGGCACGGGCATGCTGCTGGCCGTGCGCCGCTGACGCCTGCCGAGGAGCCCGGAGAAGCACGACGCCCCGCGCACCGGTCAGCGGTGCGCGGGGCGTGCGGCGTTCGGGGCGGTCAGCCCTGGGTGACGCCCTGCAGGCACTCCTTGAGCTCCTGCGCCTCCTCGGCGTTGATCTCCAGGACGAGGCGCCCGCCGCCGTCGATCGGCACGCGCATGATCAGGCTGCGTCCCTCCTTGGTCACTTCCATGGGACCGTCCCCGGTGCGAGGCTTCATGGCGGCCATTGCGACTTCCCTTCTGATGGTGTTCCCGTGTCGGCGCCGCCAGCGGATGTCGCAGACGGGCCCGGTGCCTTCGGCCCCCGCACGCGAGGCGTGGCGTGACCGGTCACACGCCCATTATCGCGGATCGCGCTGGCTGTCGCCACACGAGCCGGCGGGAGCGGCGGCGGCACGCTCCTCCTCGAGCTCGGCGATCCGCCGCTCGCGCCGGGCGAGGCTCTCCTGCAGTGCGGCCACCACCGCGTCCACTTGGTCCCGCTGGTAGCCCGGCACTGCCACGGCGAGGCGCACGTGGTCCACGTCCTGGGCCCGGGGGTCCGCGGGCAGGAGCACGGGGTGGCGGGGCTCGACGCCGGCGGGCGCCTCCGCGCGCAAAGTCGCGCGGCCCGTCGCCGCCGCCACGAGGGCGGCCACGGCCACCACGAGGGCGAGGACGAGGGCGATCCAGATCGGCTGGCTCATGCCCGGCCCCCCTGCTGGACCGCGGCCATGAGCGCCACGGCCTCCTCCGCGGTGTCCACCACGGAGAGCAGGTCGACGTCGCCGGGCGAGATCATCCCGCGCGCCTCGAGGGCCCCGCGGATCCAGTCCACCAGGGGACCCCAGAACGCACGGTCCACCAGCACCACGGGGAAGCGGGTCACGGTGCCGGTCTGCACGAGGGTGAGCGCCTCGAACAGCTCGTCCAGGGTGCCGAAGCCGCCGGGCAGCACGATGAAGCCCTGCGCGTACTTCAGGAACATGACCTTCCGGGCGAAGAAGTAGCGGAAGTCCACGCCGATCCCCACGTAGGGGTTCAGCCCGGTCTCGAAGGGGAGCTCGATGCCGAGGCCCACGGACACGCCGCCCACGTCGTGCGCGCCGCGGTTGGCGGCCTCCATGGCCCCCGGACCGCCGCCCGTGATGACGGCGAAGCCGGCCTCGGCGAGGCGACGCCCCACCTCGCGGGCAAGCGCGTACTCGTCGGTGCCCTCCCCCGTGCGGGCGGAGCCGAACACGGAGACGGCGGGGCCGAGCTGCGCCAGCGTCCCGAAGCCCTCCACGAACTCCGCCTGAATGCGCAGCACGCGCCACGCGTCCGACGTCGTGGAAGCCACGTCCGAGACCGGCGGCGCCGTCATGCCCGACTGGCGGGTGTCCAGCAGGAGCTGGTCGAAGGTGGGGGCGGCAGCCGCGGCGCCGCTCAGGATCTGCCCGCCGCGGCGCACGGGCCCTCGATCGGGGTCCGCGGGCTGGGACGGGTGTGTCTGGTCGGCCATGGCCCCCACCCTAGCCAGTCGGGTCCTCTGGTCGCCCCCGTGGCGCAGGCCTGCGCTCCCCGCGCACCCGGGAGATATCCTGCGGTGACATCCGCCGCCCAGCGCGGCGCGCCGTCGACCCCCAGGAGACCCCGTGCCGCCCGCTGCGTCCCCCGACCGCCACCGCCTCGCCCGTGCCCGGCGGGCAGCGGCGACGGCCGCCCTGGCCGCCACGGTGGCGCTGGTGTCCGGATGCTCCGCGCCGGCCGCGCCCGAGGCCCCGCAGCCGCCCGAGGCGGCGGGGCCCGAGACCACCGCGCCGGTGGCCCCCACGCCTCCTGCCGGGCCGGGGACGCCCGTCGAGAGCTCCTCCTCACCGCGCTCCGCCACGCCGGCCCGGACGACGAGCACCACGGACGCCACCGACGGCGCCTCCGCCGCGCCCACGCCCCGGCCGCGCGCGGACGGCGTGCTGCGGATCGCGCTGCCCGGCGACCGGCCCGGCCTGAGCACGGGCGAGAGGGACGACACCCCGGACGGGTTCGACGCCGACGCCGCCCGCGCCACGGCCATGTTCCTCGGCTACGAGGAGCGTCAGGTCCAGTGGGTCTGGCTCGGGACCCGCTCCCCCGCCGACGCCCTCTCCGCCGGCATCGTCGACCTGGCGGTCGGCGGGGTGCCCCTGACGCCGGCCGCGGACGAGCCCATGGACGTGGCCGGTCCGTACCTGTCCGCCCGCCTGGGCATGCTCGTGCCGGCGGACTCGTCCGTCGCGGAGCCTGCAGACCTGGAGGGCGGCACGGTCTGCGTGGAGTCCGGCTCCCCCACCGCGGCCGCCCTCCGCGCCGAGGTCCCCGGCGAGGTGGAGCTGCTCGTGCAGGGCGGCGCCGCCGAGTGCCTCCCGGCGCTGCGCACGGGGCGGGTGGATGCGATCGCCGGCGACGAGCCTCTGCTGGGCGCGCTGAGCCGGGCGGACGAGGCGCCGGAGGCGCGCCTGCTGGACGCCGACCTCGGGACCGCCCAGTACGGCGTCGGCCTGCCGGAGGACTCCACGCTGTGCGACGACGTCACAGCGGCCCTCGCCTCGCACCGCGCCGACGGCGGCTGGGCCCGGTCCGCCGAGGCTCTCGAGCGCGCCAGCGGGGTGCCGCTGTCTCCACAGCTGCGGCTCGCCGCCCTCCCGGATCCCGACCGCTGCGACCGCTCCCCCGCGCAGGGCGCCCAGTGAGCTGACGGGCGGGGACCGAGGCCGTCAGCCCGCCAGGAGCGTGATGCACCGCACGGCGTCCTGTGACATGGGCTATATTCCCTGCATGACCCACCACACTCCGGACACCGCCCACGGCGCCCATGCCGTCGGCACGGTGGCCTTCGGCGCACCGTCCGAGGCGCTCATCCGCCTCGAACACGTCAACAAGCACTTCGGTGAGTTCCAGGCCCTCAAGGACATCGACCTCGCCATTCCGCGCGGTCAGGTGGCGATCGTCCTGGGCCCCTCGGGCTCCGGAAAGTCCACCCTCTGCCGCACCATCAACCGCCTCGAGACCATCGACGACGACGGCGGCCGCATCCTCATCGGCGGCCAGCCGCTGCCCACCGAGGGCAAGGGGCTGGCCCGTCTGCGGGCCGAGGTCGGCATGGTGTTCCAGTCCTTCAACCTCTTCGCCCACAAGTCGATCATCGAGAACGTGACCCTCGGGCCGATCCGGGTCAAGGGCAAGAAGAAGGCCGAGGCGGAACGGCATGCGATGGAGCTCCTGGAGCGCGTGGGCGTGGCCCCTCAGGCCAAGAAGATGCCCGCCCAGCTCTCTGGCGGCCAGCAGCAGCGCGTGGCCATCGCCCGCGCCCTGGCGATGGAGCCGCAGGCCCTGCTGTTCGACGAGCCCACCTCGGCCCTGGACCCGGAGATGGTGCAGGAGGTCCTGGACGTCATGGTCCAGCTCGCCCAGGAGGGCATGACCATGGTGGTCGTGACCCATGAGATGGGCTTCGCCCGAAAGGCCGGCGACCGCGTCATCTTCATGGCCGACGGCGCCGTCCTCGAGGACACCGACCCCGAGTCCTTCTTCACGGCTCCGCAGCACGAGCGGGCGAAGGACTTCCTCGGCAAGATCCTCACCCACTGACGCCCCGCGGTCCCGGCACGCCGCCTGGCCCTCCCCGTCCTCTCCCACCCGCACCTGATCCCAGGAGACACCATGATCACCAAGAAGCTCGCCTCCATCACCGCCGTCGCCGCGGCCGCCGCCCTCTCCCTGACCGCCTGCTCCCCGTCTGCGTCGAGCGACTCCGGCGCCTCCGCGTCCGGCTCCGCCTCGGGCAGCGCCTCCGCGGGGTCCTCCGACTCGCTGCGCATCGGCATCAAGTTCGACCAGCCGGGCCTCGGCTTCCGTGAGGGTTCGAACGCCCCCACGGGCTTCGACACGGATGTGGCCCGCTACGTGGCCCAGAAGCTGGGCGTGGACGAGGACAAGATCGAGTGGGTGCAGACCCCCTCCGCCAACCGCGAGAACGCTCTGGAGAACGGCGAGGTGGACATGATCCTCGCCACCTACTCGATCACCGACGCCCGCAAGGAGCGCGTCGACTTCGCGGGGCCGTACTTCGTGGCCGGCCAGGACCTGCTGGTCCGCGCCGACGAGACCGGCATCACCGGCCCGGACGACCTCGACGGCAAGAACCTCTGCTCCGTCACCGGCTCCACCTCCGCCCAGAAGATCAAGGACACGTTCGCCTCCGGGGTGAACCTCGTGGAGCAGGGCGGCTACGCCGAGTGCGTGACCTACCTCGAGTCCGGCCAGGTGGACGCCGTCACGACGGACGACATCATCCTCGCCGGCCTCGCCGCCACGGACGCGAACAAGGGCAAGTTCAAGGTGGTGGGCAATCCGTTCACCACCGAGCGCTACGGCGTCGGCATCGCGAAGGACTCCGACCGCTGCGAGGAGATCAACACCGCCGTCAAGGAGATGAAGGACTCCGGCGAGTGGGAGAAGTCGCTCACGAAGAACACCGAGGGCACCGGCTACGAGTACGACAAGGAGCTGAACTCGGGCAAGGACGCCGAGCTCGAGCCCTGCGCCTGATCACCCCCTGACCCGACCGCCTCGGCGGCACCGCCCACCCGGGCGTGTGCGGCCGGGGCGGTCAGGCCACGGCCCCCTCCACCCCCGGAAGAGACGGCATCGGAAGACCCATGGAACCACTGTCCACTCTCATGGAGCAGTACGGCTCGGCCGTGCCGCTCGCGTTCTGGATGAACATCCGGCTGGCCGTCCTGGCCACGCTGGCCTCGTTCGTCTTGGGCGTCGTCCTCGCCCTGTGCCGCATCTCCCCCGTCCCCTCCCTGCGAGCGCTCGGCGCCGGCTATGTCCACATCGTGCGCAACACCCCGTTGACCATCATCATGCTGCTGGGAGTCCTGGCGGTGTGGGGCCAGCTGAAGGTCACCTTCGCGAGCGACTTCACCCTGAACTTCTTCATCTATGCGGTGATCGCGCTCTCCCTGTACCACGCGGCCTTCATGTGCGAGGCCATCCGCTCCGGCGTGAACACGGTCCCACTCGGGCAGGCGGAGGCGGCCCGGGCGATCGGCCTGGGCTTCCTTCCAGCGGCGCGTCACGTCATCCTCCCCCAGGCCCTGCGCGGGGCCATCACCCCGATCGGCAACACCGTGATCGCCCTGACGAAGAACACCACCGTCGCCGCGGCCGCCTCGGTCGCCGAGGCCTCCGGGCTCATGAAGACGATGATCGAGTTCCGCCCGGACATGATGGTGGCCATCTTCCTGACCTTCGCGATCGGCTTCTGCCTGATCGTCATCCCGATCGGCCTGCTCACCACGTGGGCCTCTGACAAGTGGGCGGTGAGCCGATGAGCGCCCAGGCCTCCATCCTCTTCGACGCCCCGGGCCCCGTGGCCCGGCGGCGCATCCTGGTCCTCAACCTCGTGGCGCTGGCGGCCGTGGTGGCGGTGGCCGCGCTGGTCCTCGTCCGCATGGCCGAGCGCGGGCAGCTGGAACCCCGCCGCTGGAGCGCGGCACTCGACGCGAACGCGTGGTCCAACTACTACGTGCCCGGACTGCAGTTCACCCTGCAGGTGGCCGCGATCGCGGTGGTCACCTCGGTGGCCTTCGGCCTCGTGTTCGGCTTCCTCCGACTGGCGCCCTTCGCGCCGGTCCGGGCGGCGGCCGCCGTGGTGGTCGAGTTCTTCCGCGCCGTGCCGGTGCTCCTGATGATGGTGTTCTTCTACCAGGCCTTCGCCCTCGCAGCGCGCAGCGGCGTGCTCTCCGCCCAGGACGGCCCCTACTACGCCGTCATCCTCGGGCTCACCCTGTACAACGGCTCCGTGATCGCCGAGCTGGTGCGCTCCGGCGTCAAGTCCCTGCCCAAGGGCCAGCGCGAGGCGGCGGCGGCGATCGGCATGACGCCCAACCAGTCCCTGCGCCTCGTGGAGGTCCCCCAGGCCCTCGTCGCCATGCTGCCCTCGCTCCTCAGCCAGTTCGTGGTGATCCTCAAGGACTCCGCGCTCGGCTACCTGATCGGCTTCTTCGAGCTGCTCCAGTACGCCCGGCAGCTCGGCTCGGGCCAGGGGAACATCCTGCAGTCACTGGTGGTGGCCGCGCTCATCTTCATCGCGATCAACGTCCTGCTCACCTGGGTGGCGTCCCGTCTCTCCGGCCTGCTGTCCTCGCGCACCGCGGGCCGGACCAACCCCGCCGCGGGGTCCTCGGCCGTCGCCATCCCGGTGCACGCGAAGCACTGATCCGACCTGCGACGGCCGGCCTCATCTCCGCCCCGCGCGGGCAGGGAGGCCGGCCGTCGTCGTCGGGGAGGGGGCCGCCGCGGTCAGCCCGCCAGCCACCCCGAGAGCGCGTCCAGGCAGGCGTGCACGGCGGCGCGGTCCACGTGCTCGTCGTCGGTGTGGGCCAGCAGGGCGTCGCCGGGGCCGAAGTTCACGGCGGGCACGCCGAGGGCGGAGAAGCGGGCCACATCGGTCCAGCCGTACTTGGGCTTGGGCTCCCCGCCCACGGCGGCCACGAACGCGGCCGCCGCGGGCCGGTCCAGGCCGGGCCGGGCGGCGGCGGAGGCGTCCATGACCTCCACCTGCGCCGTCCAGTCCACCCCGGCACGCTCGAACACCTGACGCACGTGGGCGTGCGCCTCCTCGAGGGTCTTGTCCGGGGCGAAGCGGTAGTTGACGTCCACGTGCGCCGCGTCCGGGATGACGTTGCCGGCCACGCCGCCGGCGATCCGGATGGCGTTGAGGCCCTCCCGGTAGTCCAGGCCCTCCACGGTCACCGTGGCGGGGTCGTACGCGGCGAGGGCGCCCAGCAGGGGGCCGGCCTTGTGGATCGCGTTCTCCCCGCGCCAGGCTCGGCCGGAGTGGGCGGCCACCCCGGCGTAGGAGACGCGGTAGCGGCACGTGCCGTTGCAGCCTCCCTCCACGACGCCGTCGGTGGGCTCCAGCAGGACCGCGAAGTCTCCCTCGAGCAGCTCGGGGGCCTCGCGGACCACGCGGCCGAGGCCGGAGAGATGCGAGGCGAGCTCCTCGTTGTCGTAGAACACCCAGGTCACGTCGTGCACGGGGGCCTGTGCGCCCGGCGCGTCCGTGGCGCCGCCGAAGCGGCCGGCGAGGGCGAGCTGCACCGCCACCCCGGACTTCATGTCCACCGCACCGCGGCCGTAGAGCGTGTCCCCGTCCCACGCGCTCGGCACGGTGCCGCGCGAACCCGGGACGGTCGGCAACGGCACCGTGTCCAGGTGTCCGGCGAGGATCACGCGGGTGTCCCGGCCCAGCTCGGTGCGGGCGACGACGGTGTCGCCGAGGCGGCGCACGTCGAGGCCTCCGAGCCCGCGCAGGGCGGTCTCCACCGCGTCGGCGAGCGGCCGCTCCTCCCCCGAGACCGAGCGGATGTCCAGCAGGGTGGCGGTCAGCTCCGCGACGTCCAGGTCGGCGGCGGTGAGGTCCGGGAGTGCGGGGGCGGCGTCGAGGGCTGTCATGGCGTCCAGTCTACGGACGCGGTCGGCCCCCGCCCCGGGTCCGGCGGGGCCCGATCGGTAGGCTGGGCCCATGACCGAGACCGCCGCACACCCGTCCCCCGCCTCGACCGCCCCCTCCGGCTCCGCCCGCCTCGTGGCCGGCCATGGCCTGGCCACCCGTGCCGCTGACGGCACGGTGCTGGACGTGTGGTTCCCCGCGCCCGTCGCCGGGCCGCTCGCGTCGGCGGACGCCTCCGTCGGCGGCATGCTGGACGGCCTCGCCACGGACGACGCCGACCGCGGCACCACGCAGTCCGTCGTCGCCCTCGAGGTCGACCTGGACGCCGCCCCCGCCTCCCCCGAGGACGCGTGGCTGCGCCTGCATGCGCTCTCCCACCGCCTCGTCCGCCCGAACGAGCTCAACCTCGACGGCGTGTTCGGCCTGCTGGCCAACGTCGTGTGGACCAACCACGGCCCGTGCGCCGTGGACGGCTTCGAGCTGACCCGCGCGAAGCTGCGCGCCCGCGGCTCCGTCACCGTGCACGGCGTGGACAAGTTCCCCCGCATGACGGACTACGTCGTGCCCAGCGGCGTGCGCATCGGCGACGCCGACCGCGTCCGCCTCGGCGCGCACCTCGCCGAGGGCACCACCGTCATGCACGAGGGCTTCGTGAACTTCAACGCCGGCACGCTGGGCCACTCCATGGTCGAGGGCCGCATCTCGGCCGGCGTCGTGGTGGGCGACGGATCCGACCTCGGCGGTGGCGTCTCCATCATGGGCACCCTCTCCGGCGGCGGCACCCAGAGGATCGTGATCGGCGAGCACGTGCTGCTCGGCGCGAACTCGGGCGTCGGCATCTCGATCGGCGACGACTGCGTGGTGGAGGCCGGTCTCTACGTCACGGCCGGCACGCGCGTCACGGTGCTCCGCGAGGGCGAGGAGCCCGCCGTCGTGAAGGCCGTGGACCTCTCCGGCGTCCCGAACCTGCTCTTCCGCCGCCACTCGGGCACGGGCGCCGTCGAGGCCCTGCCGCGCGCCGGGCGCACGGTGGAGCTGAACGCCGCGCTGCACGCGAACGGCTGACCATGAGCGCCCCCGCCGCTCCGCGCCGCCGGCCGTCCCTGGCGCGGCGCGCCCTTGTCACGGCCACGGGCGTGCTCGTGCTCGGCGGCCTCGGGGCGGGCGCGTGGTGGGCCTCGGAGGCCGGCCACGGCCCGCTGCTCGGCCCGGAGGTGTGCCTCGTCATCACCGACGACGGCGCGCACCACCGCCTCTCCCCGGACCGCGCCGCCGTCGCGGGCGTGATCGCCGCGACCGCGCAGGAGCGCGGGATGCCGCCGCGCGCGGCCACGATCGGGATCGCCACCGGCATCCAGGAGTCGGGCCTGCGGGCCCTCGACCACGGGGACCGGGCCGGCCCCGACTCGCGCGGCGTGTTCCAGCAGCGCCCCTCGCAGGGCTGGGGCACGCAGGAGGAGGTCATGGACCCGGTGTACGCGGCGAACGCGTTCTTCGCCGCGCTGGAGGACATCGCCCCGGACTATCAGGACATGGCCGTCACCGAGGCCGCCCAGGCGGTGCAGCGCTCGGCCTACCCGGACGCCTACGCGGACCACGAGGTCGAGGCCCGCGCCTGGGCCGCCGCGCTCACGGGCGAGTGGACCGAGAAGCTGCGCTGCCGCCTCGACACGCCGGGCGAGGCGGACCCGGAGGGCTTCCTCGCCGCCGCGGCGCGCCAGCACCCCTCCGTCGCATGGAGCCGCCCACCCGAGGACTCGCCGAGCGGCAGGACCGTGGCGGTCGCGGGCGGCACGGGCGGCCTGGACGATGCCGAGGCCCGCTCCCTCGCCGCCTGGTCCGTGGTCAACGCGGACGCCCACGGGGTGCGCACCGTGGAGACCGGGGACCTCGTGTGGGAGCGGTCGGGCGGCGGCGGGTTCGTCAGCCGCGCCGAGGCCGGGATCGATCAGACTCCGGTGGAGGGCGTGCGCGTCACCTTCTGAGCGGCGCGGGTTCGCGCCGACGACGACGCCGGCCCGCCGCCTCCGCGAGGAGGACGACGGGCCGGCGGACCCCCGAGCGGGGCGTGCGGTTCAGCGCTGCGGGTACTGGCGCAGCGGCTCGCCCACGTAGATCTGGCGGGGACGGCCGATCTTGGTGGCCGGATCCTCCATGAGCTCGCGCCACTGGGCGATCCACCCGGGCAGGCGGCCCAGGGCGAAGAGGACGGTGAACATCTTCTCCGGGAAGCCCATGGCCTTGTAGATCACGCCCGTGTAGAAGTCGACGTTCGGGTAGAGCTTGCGCTCCACGAAGTAGTCGTCGGCCAGGGCCTTCTCCTCGAGGCGCTGCGCGATCTCGAGGAGCTCGTCGTTGCCGCCGAGCTTGGCGAGGATGTCCTCGGCGGTCTTCTTGATGATCTTCGCGCGCGGGTCGTAGTTCTTGTACACGCGGTGGCCGAAGCCCATCAGGCGGACGCCGTCCTCCTTGTTCTTCACCTTCTCCATGAAGTCCTCGGGCTTCGTGCCCTCGGCCTGGATCTTGCGGAGCATGTTCAGCACGGCCTCGTTGGCGCCGCCGTGCAGCGGGCCGTACAGCGCGTTGACGCCCGCCGAGACGGAGGCGAAGAGGTTCGCCTCGGTGGAGCCGACGAGGCGCACCGTGGAGGTGGAGGCGTTCTGCTCGTGGTCCGCGTGCAGCATGAGGAGCAGGTCGAGCGCCTTGACCATGTCCGGGTCGATCTCGTACTCCTCGGCGGGCACGCCGAAGCACAGGCGGAGGAAGTTCTCCACGTAGTTCAGGTTGTTGTGCGGGTACATGAAGGGCTGGCCAAGCGACTTCTTGAACGCGTAGGAGGCCAGCACCGGCAGCTTGCCCAGCAGGCGGATGGTGGAGATGTGCACCTGGTCCGGGTCATGCGGGTCCAGGGAGTCGCCGTAGAACGTGGAGAGGGCGGACACGGAGGAGGACAGCACCGGCATCGGGTGCGCGTCGCGCGGGAAGCCGTTGAAGAACATCTTCAGGTCCTCGTGCACCATGTTGTGGCGGAGGATGTTGGTCTCCCAGTCGGCGAGCGCCTCCTTGGTCTCCGGCAGCTCGCCGTAGATCAGGAGGTAGGCGACCTCCATGAAGGAGGAGTTCGCCGCGAGGTCCTCGATCGCGTAGCCGCGGTAGCGCAGGATGCCCTGGTCGCCGTCGATGTAGGTCACGGCGGACTTGGCGTTCGCGGTGTTCATGAAGCCGGGGTCGTAGGTCACGTCGCCGGTCTCCTTGAGGAGCGGGGCGATCTTGATGCCGTCGTTGCCGGCCGTGGCGCGCTCGATGCCGAGCTCCAGGCTCTTCTCGCCGACATTCAGCCGGACGGACTCGTTCTCAGTCACGGGAAACTCCCTCGTCGTGGTTCATGGATGGCCCCGCGCAGCACGCGAGGATGGGGCACACCGCACGTGGGGACGTCTGCGGCCCACGCTACCAACTCCCGTGCCCGGCGGGGCACGGGGGCGGCGCGGCGGCGACGGTGTCAGTCCCGCGCGGCTGCGCGCTCGGTGAGCCGGCGGGCGGCGCGGGCGACGGCGTCGTCCGAGGCCGTGAGCGCGACGCGCACGTAGCCGTGGCCGGCCGGGCCGTAGAAGACGCCGGGCCCGGCGACGATGCCGAGGTCGGCCAGCTCCCCCAGCAGGTCCCACGAGTCCTGTTCCGTGGCGGCGGACGGGTCGGTGTCTGCGCGGCGCGTCCACAGGTAGAGGCCCGCCTCGGAGTGGTCCACGGCGCAGCCGGCCGCCTCCAGCGCGGGCTTGAGGAGCGCGCGGCGGCGCCGGTAGCGGTCCTTCTGCTCGGCCACGTGCGCGTCGTCGGCCAGGGCCGCGGCCATCGCGTGCTGCACGGGCGCGGGCACGATCATGCCCGCGTGCTTGCGCGTGTTCACCAGGGCGACCACGAGCGCGGGATCGCCCGCGGCGAACGCCGCGCGGTACCCGGCCAAGTTGGACTGCTTGGAGAGCGAGTACACGCTGAGCAGGCCCGTGAGGTCCCCGCCGGAGACCTCGGGGGCCAGGATGCACGGCACCCGCGTGTCCTCCCATGCATCCCACCCGAGCTCGGCGTAGCACTCGTCGCCGCACACCACGGCGCCGAGGGCGCGGCCCTGGTCCACGATCCGCTTCAGCGCGTCCGCGGCGAGGACGGCGCCCGTCGGGTTGGCCGGCGAGTTGGTCCACACGAGGCGCACACGGGCGCGCACGTCCGGGTCCAGCTCCTCCAGGTCGTCCGCCGCCACGGCCTGCGCTCCGGCGATCTGCGCACCGATCGCGTACGTGGGGTAGGCGGTGCGCGGGTGCACCACGACGTCGTCCGCACCGAGGCCCAGCAGCGTCGGCAGCCACGCGATGAACTCCTTGGAGCCCACGGAGGGGATGACGGCGGCCGGGTCCAGCCCGGGGACGCCGCGGCGACGGGCGAACCAGTCCACCACGGCCCCGCGCAGCGCGGCGGTCCCGTGCGTGGTGGGGTACCCGTGGGCGTCGGCGGCCTCGGTGAGGGCGCGCCGGATCAGCTCCGGCGTGGGGTCCACGGGCGTGCCGATGGACAGGTCCACCGTGCCGTCAGGATGCGCGGCCGCGCGCTCACGGTAGGGGGCGAGCGTGTCCCACGGGTAGTCCGGGAGGGTGAGCATGGGCGCTCAGGCGTCCGCGTTCTGCGGCGGCAGGGCGGCGATGATCGGGTGGTCCTTGGCGATCTTGCCCAGCTTGGCCGCGCCGCCCGGGGAGCCGAGGTCATCGAAGAACTCGACGTTGGCCTTGTAGTACTCGGCCCACTCCTCGGGGGTGTCGTCCTCGTAGTAGATGGCCTCCACGGGGCACACCGGCTCGCACGCGCCGCAGTCGACGCACTCGTCCGGGTGGATGTAGAGGGAGCGCTCGCCCTCGTAGATGCAGTCCACGGGGCACTCGTCGATGCACGCCTTGTCCTTGACGTCCACGCACGGCAATGCGATCACATAGGTCATGACTGACCGTCCACCTCTCGTCGGTGATGGGGGTTCGGGGCTTCCGCCCAGGGTACTCTCTCGGTCCGACGCGGGCCCCTGCGCCCGCCTCGGGCGGCGAGGGCCGGCAGCACCACGCCGAGCACGGGCAGGCCCGCGATCCAGGCCACCGAGGCCAGTGCGGCGCCCGGCATCGCCGCGAACACGTCCGGCGTCCACGGCAGGCCCAGGCGGTCCGTCGCCGGCAGGCGGCAGAGCGCGAGCGCGGCGGTGAACGCGCCCACTGCGACGGCGGCGCCGGCCGGGAGGGCCCGCCCGCCGGCGTCGGCGGTGCGGCGCATCCACCACCACTGGGCGGACCCCGCCAGCACCAGCGCCAGGGCGGCGCCCCACGGCAGGGTCCAGGCGCCCGCGAGCGGGGCCACGTTCAGGTGGGTGGCGGTGCCGAGGGCGCCGACTCCCAGGCCGAGCAGCACCCCGCCGACGACGGACGCCGCCGGCGGGGTGGGACGCTCGGCGGACGCGTCAGGCACGGGCGCGCTGGCGGGCGGCCTTGTTGCGCTCGTTGGCGTCCAGGATCACCTTGCGGATGCGGATCGACTCCGGGGTGATCTCCACGCACTCGTCCTCGCGGGCGAACTCGAGGGACTCCTCAAGGGTGAGGATGTGCGGCGGGGTGAGGCCCTCGAAGTTGTCGGCCGAGGCCGATCGCATGTTCGTGAGCTTCTTCTCCTTGGTGATGTTGACGTCCATGTCGTCCGCGCGCGAGTTCTCGCCGACGATCATGCCCTCGTACACCTCGGAGCCCGGGTTGATGAAGAACGTGCCGCGCTCCTGCAGGTTGATCATGGCGAACGGCGTGGCGGTGCCCGCGCGGTCGGCCATGAGCGAGCCGTTGGTGCGGTACTCGATCTCCCCGGCCCACGGCTCGTAGCCGGCGGCCTCGGAGGAGGCGATGCCGGCGCCGCGGGTCTCCGTGAGGAAGCGCGTGCGGAAGCCGATCAGGCCGCGGGCGGGCACGAGGAACTCCATGCGGATCCAGCCGGTGCCGTGGTTGGACATCTCCTGCATGCGGCCCTTGCGGGCGGCCATGAGCTGCGTGACGCCGCCCATGAACTCGTCCGGGATGTCGATGGTCATGCGCTCCATGGGCTCGTGGACCTTGCCGTCCACGGTCTTGGTGACCACCTGGGGCTTGCCGACGGTGAGCTCGAAGCCCTCGCGGCGCATCTGCTCCACGAGGATGGCCAGGGCGAGCTCGCCGCGGCCCTGGACCTCCCACGCGTCGGGGCGCTCGGTGGGGAGCACCTTGAGGGACACGTTGCCGATGAGCTCCTTGTCCAGGCGGTCCTTCACCTGGCGCGCGGTGACCTTGGCGCCCTTGACGCGGCCGGCCAACGGGGACGTGTTGATGCCCACGGTCATGGAGATGGCCGGATCGTCCACCGTGATGAGCGGCAGGGGCTTGGGGTTCTCGGCGTCGGTGAGCGTCTCGCCGATCATGATGTCCTCGATGCCGGCCACGGCGACGATCTCGCCCGGGCCGGCGGACTCCGCGGGGACCCGCTCGAGGCCGCGGGTGGCGAGGAGCTCGGTGATCTTGACGTTCTTCAGCTGGCCGTCCTGGCGGGCCCAGGCCACGGTCTGCCCCTTCTTGAGGGTGCCGTTGAAGATGCGCAGCAGCGCGAGGCGGCCCAGGAACGGGGAGGCGTCCAGGTTGGTCACGTGGGCCTGCAGGACCTCGCCCTCCGTGAAGATGGGGGCGGGGATGTTGGACATGATCACCTTGAACAGCGGCTCGAGGTCCTCGGCGTCCGGCAGGGCGCCGTCCTCGGGCTGGTTCACGGAGGCGCGGCCGGCCTTGCCGGAGGCGAACACGACGGGCACGTCCAGCACGGCGTCCAGGTCCAGGTCCGGGTCCTCCTCGGCGAGGTCCGAGGCCAGGCCGAGCAGCAGGTCCATGGAGTCGGAGACGACGCCGTCGATGCGGGCGTCCGGGCGGTCGGTCTTGTTGACCACGAGCACCACGGGCAGCTTGGCCGCGAGGGCCTTGCGCAGCACGAAGCGGGTCTGGGGCAGCGGGCCCTCGGACGCGTCCACGAGCAGGACGACGCCGTCCACCATGGACAGGCCGCGCTCCACCTCGCCGCCGAAGTCGGCGTGGCCGGGGGTGTCGATCACGTTGATGGTGACGGTCTCGCCCTCGGGGGCCGAGGGGCCGGAGTAGAACACCGTGGTGTTCTTGGCGAGGATGGTGATGCCCTTCTCACGCTCGAGGTCGCCGGAGTCCATGACGCGCTCGGCCACGTCGCCGTGCGCGGCGAAGGATCCGGTCTGGCGGAGCATGGCGTCCACGAGGGTGGTCTTGCCGTGGTCCACGTGGGCCACGATGGCCACGTTGCGCAGATCGGAGCGGCGGGTTTCGGTCGAGGTCATGGGGGTCCTGTCCGGTTCGGCAGTCAAAGAGGCGGGGCGCATGACGACGGCGGCCCCGGTGCGATCATACGCGCCGGGGCCGCCGTCGTCGGGCCGGGGGACGGACGGGGCGACCGTCCGGTCCGTCAGTACACGCCCTCGCCGAGGGAGGCGAGGAACTCGCGGCGCTGCTGACGCCGCTCGGCCTGCTGGTCCGGGTCCGGCACGGGGGCCGCGGCCAGGAGCCGGCGGGTGTACTCCTCGCGCGGGTGGTGCAGCACCTCCTCCACGGGACCCTGCTCCACCTGCTTGCCGTCCTTGAGCACGAGCACCTTGTGCGCCAGCATGTCCACCACCGCCAGGTCGTGGGACACGAAGAGGCACGCGAACTCGTAGCGGTGCTGCAGCTCGGCGAACATGTCGAGCACGGCGGCCTGGACGGAGACGTCCAGCGCCGACGTGGGCTCGTCCGCGATCAGCACCTCGGGATCCAGGGTCAGCGCACGCGCGATGGAGATGCGCTGGCGCTGGCCGCCGGAGAGCTCGTGCGGGAAGCGGTTCACCACGCTGCGCGGCAGCTTCACCGCGTCCAGGAGCTCCTCGGCGCGGGCCAGGCGCGAGCGCCGGTCCCCCACGCCGTGGACCACCATGGGCTCGGTGATGATGTCGCCGATCGGGAAGCGCGGGTCCAGCGAGGCCGCCGGGTCCTGGAATACGACGCCGATCCGGCGACGCAGGGCCTTCTGCTGCGCCTTCGGGATCGTCGCGAGGTCCTCGCCCTGGATGCGCAGGGCACCCGAGGCGATCGGGAGGAGCCCGAGCACGGACTTCGCGATCGTGGACTTGCCCGAGCCGGACTCTCCCACGAGGCCCAGGATCTCCCCGGGCGCCACCGTGAAGCTGACGTCGTGCACCACGCGGTTCCTCTTGCCCCGGTGGTCGTACTCGAGGTTGAGGTTCTCCGCCTCGATCGCGTACCGGGCCCGCGTCTGCGTGGAGGTGACGGGCTCCGGCTCGGCCACCTGGTAGGCGGCGCCCAGCCGGGGCACGGCCGAGAGCAGCTTCTGCGTGTAGGGGTGCTGCGGGTGCTGGAGCACCTGGTGCACGGAGCCCTGCTCCACGAGCTCGCCGTGGAGCATCACGCACACGCGGTCCGCCATGTCCGCGACCACGCCCATGTTGTGCGTGATCAGCAGGATGCCGGTGTTCATCTTGCTCTTCAGCGAGCGCAGCAGCTCCAGGATCTCCGCCTGGACGGTCACGTCGAGGGCCGTGGTGGGCTCGTCGGCGATGATCATCTTCGGCGAGCAGCTGATGGCCATCGCGATCACGATGCGCTGGCGCTGGCCGCCGGAGAACTGATGCGGGTACTGCTTGAGACGGTTCTCCGGGTCCGGGATGCCCACCATGGTGAGCAGCTCGATCGCGCGCTTGTCCGCCTCCGTGCCGAAGGCGATGCCGTGCAGCTCGAGGGCCTCCGTGAGCTGGTCGCCCACCGTGAGCACGGGGTTCAGGGCGGTCATGGGCTCCTGGAAGACCATGGCCACGTCCTTGCCGCGCACCGAGCGCAGCCGTCCCGGGGACATCGTGAGGATCTCCTGGCCGGCCAGGCGCACCGAGCCGGTGATGTCCGCGTTCGAGGGCAGCAGGCCCATCGCGGTGGAGCTGGTCACGGACTTGCCCGAGCCGGACTCGCCCACGAGCGCCACGACCTCGCCGGGCTTGACGTCGAACGTCACGCCCTTCACGGCGTGGACCGGGCCGAACTCGGTGCTGAACTGCACGTCCACGTCCTTGAACGCGAGCACGGGCTCGCCGGCGCGGTCGTCGTGGCGGGTGACCACACCGATCGCGCTCGTGGTCGGCCCCGCGACGACGCCCTCGCTCGCGGGCTCGACGACGGTGCGCTCGCCGACCACGGGGGCGGCCGGGCGGACGTCTGCCGCATCCGCGGACGCGGTGCCCGAGGAGCCGGGCACCGCGGCACCCACGGCGTCGAGGTCGACGGCGGAGGAGCCGTGCGTCCCGGCGGCGTCGACGCCGTGCGGTCCCACCTCGGGGAAGTCCGCCGCGGTGACGGGGCCGTCGGTCGGGGCCGGCTGCGTCAGGGCGGTCTCGGTGGCCGGGGCCACGTCCTTCTTCTTCTTGCCGAACATGAAACGGCCTTTCTTGTCGTTCGCGCTCGAGCTCACAGTGCGCCGCCTCCGTCACGGCCGCGACGGGCGTCGGCCTCGGTCGGCGCGACGTCCTCGGCGGCATCGACGTCCTCGGCGGCGCGGGCCGTCGGGGCGGTCTGCAGGCCGCCGGCGGTGACGGCGCCGGCCTCGGTCACGGCGGCGCGTCGGCCGAAGAGGCCGCGCTTGGGGCGCCCGGCGCCGGCCTGGCGCGGGTCGAAGGCGTCGCGGAGGCCGTCGCCGAGGAAGTTCACGGAGAGGGCGACGGCGAGGATGATCATGCCCGGCCACCAGAACAGCCACGGACGCGTGGTGAAGGAGTTCTGGTACTGGCTGATGAGCAGGCCCAGGGAGGTGTCGGGGGGCTGTACGCCGAAGCCGAGGAAGGACAGCGAGGTCTCCAGCAGCACAGCGCCGGCGATCGCGAAGGTGGCGTTCACGACGATCACGCCGATTGTGTTGGGAAGCAGGTGCTTGAGGATGATGCGGCCCGAGGAGGCGCCCATCGCGGTGGCCGCAGCCACGTACTCCTTCTCCCGGAGGGAGAGCACCTCACCGCGCACAAGGCGGGCCAGCGATGTCCAGGACACGAGCCCGAGCACCACCGCGAGGGGGAAGATGCCCATCTTCAGCCCGGCCGCCATCTGGCCGAGCACGGCCGCGAGGACGAGCAGCGGGATGACGATGATCAGGTCGGTCAGGCGCATCAGCACCGAGTCGACCCAGCCGCCGAAGTAGGCGGAGACGGCGCCGATGAGCGCGCCGATCACCGTGGACAGCAGGCCCACGATGATCGCGATGATCATCGACTGCTGGGTGCCGCGCATCACGAGGGCGAAGTAGTCCTTGCCCGTCGACTCCTGACCGAAGGGGTGTTCGCCCCATCGGATGCCCTCGCCGCCCAGGAACTGAGGGACGAGCGACATGGTGGGGCGCCCCTCGTTCACGATCGGGGCGGCGTCGGTGTAGGACTTGTCCCACCAGCCGGGCAGGCCGCCGTAGCCGATGGAGGTGAAGGCCATGATCGCCACGAACGCGAGCACCACGAGGGAGATCATCGCGGCCTTGTGACGGAAGAAGCGCTTCCGGACCAGCGCGCCCTGCGAGAAGGACTTGCCGGAGGTCTGCCGCAGCTTGGCGTCCTCGGCCTCGGCCAGGTCGAAGATCTGCTGCGCCTCGGTCTTCGAGACCGGCGTGGAGGTGTTGTCAGTCGTCATGGGGCTCTCACACTCGGATTCGGGGGTCGAGGACGGCGTAGAGCACGTCCGCCACGAGGTTCATCAGCACGGCGGCGGTGCCGGTGACGAGGAAGAAGGCCATGACGGGCATGGGGTCCACCTCGCGCAGGCCGGTGGCGAAGAGCTCACCCATGCCCTTCCAGCCGAACACCTGCTCCGTGATCACCGCGCCGCCGATCAGGCCCGCGAAGTCGAAGGCCATGATGGTGGTGATGGGGATGAGGGAGTTGCGGAACGCGTGCTTCAGGATCACCTGGCGCTCGCCCAGGCCCTTGGCCCGGGCCGTGCGGATGTAGTCCTGGCGCGAGACCTCGAGCATGGAGGAGCGCGTGTACCGCGAGTACGTGGCCACTGAGATGATGGTCAGCAGGATGGTCGGCAGGACGAGCTGCGCGCCGCGGTCCAGGAAGAGCACCCAGAAGTGGCCCTCCATGTTGGGGGTGCCCGAGCCGATCACGGAGATCGGGCGGGGCTTCATGCGCAGGAGCGTCGGCCAGTAGTTCATCAGGTGCTCGGCCACGATGGCCACGCCCATCAGGAGCGCCGTCACGATGGAGACGGCGACGGCGGAGCCCTTGGAGAAGCCGCCGAGGAGGCGTCCCACGAGGACGGCCACCAGGATCGTGAGCACCCCGAGGCCCGCGAGCAGCAGCCCGGAGGGGTTGGTCATCAGCAGGCCGTAGGTGGCGTAGTAGCCGACCATGCCCAGGGCCACGGTGACGAGCGCCGCCTTGAGCACCGAGCGGTTGCGCAGGCCGGCGACCACGATGGTGGCGCCGACGGCGACGGCCAGGCCGATGAGCAGCTGGACGATCGGGCCCATCCGCGGGTTGCGCCAGAAGTCCATCGCGAACAGCAGCCAGCCGACCAGGACCACGAAGGCCGCGGTGGTGGCGAAGGTGAAGAGCCGGCGCTTGGCGTCGCCGGCCATGACCGCCTGCAGCATCAGGCCGGCGATCAGCGCGGCCAGGAGCAGGGCCGGCCAGCTGAGCGTCGGGTCCGCGATCCAGTCGTTGAACCGGATGCCCAGGTATTCCTTCAGGATCACCGCGGCCCAGAAGACGGGCAGGGAGAAGAAGAGGAAGATCAGGAACGTCACCGCGTAGTCGAGGCCCGAGTACTGGCGGATGGCGGTGATGATGCCCACCGCGACGCCGATGATGATGGCGAGCACGGTGGCCAGCACGACGAGTCGCAGGGTGGAGGCGGCGGCCAGGCTGAGCAGCTCGCCGACCGGCTGGCCGGAGCGGTTCGTGCCGAGGTCGCAGCTGCCCGTGACGCAGCCGCCCACGCCCTTCAGCCAGTCCCAGTAGCGGACGTACCACGGCTGGTCGAGGTTCATGAAGGCGGTGCGGGTGGCGATCAGGTTCTCGCGGTTGTTGCTCTGCGACTCCCGCAGGTCCGAGAGGGGGTCACCGGAGTGGACCGTGAGGAAGAAGAGGAGGATCGAGGCGCCGAACAGCACGAGGATCGAGCTGCCGAGGCGCTTGAGGATGAATTTCAGCACAACAGGGGGTGGCCTTCCGTGCGCGTGCGGAGGATGAGGAGGTGCGGCGGAGCCGCGGTTCACGGAGAGAGCCCGGCCGGGTCACGGCCGGGCTCTCACCGGGGTCTGCGGCGCGTGCCCCTCACTGGAGGGCATCACGCGTGCAGGGCGTCAGCCACGCGTCACTGGACGCGCTTCCACTGCTCCACGTTCCACAGCGCGCCCGACTGGGCGGCGGTGTCGCGGACGTTGGCGACGTTCGCGTTGTGGCCCACGATACCGGGGTGCGCGTACAGCGGGATGGCCTGGAAGTCCTCCCACAGCAGCTTCTCGATCTTCTTGACCTGCTCGAACTGCTCGGCCTCGTCCAGGGAGGAGGCGAGCTTGTCCCACGCGGCGTCGACCTCGGGGTTCGAGTAGTTCATCTGGTTCTGGGCGCCGGTGGTCTTGTAGATGTTGGCACCGGAGGCCTTCTGGCCGGAGCCGGACCACGCGAAGAGCGCGGCGTCGAAGTCGCCCGCGGGGAGGACCTCCTTGAAGAACACGGTGCTGTTCGTGTCCTGGATGTCGAAGCCGGCCTGGTCGCACGAGGACTTGATGAGCGCGACGGTCTCGGTGCGGCGCGGGTTGCCGGCCTGGTATCCGAGGCGGACGGTCGGCTTGTCCACGCCCGACTTCTCGACGAGCTCCTTCGCCTTCTCGATGTTCGGCTGGTCCAGCTCGGTGTTGTAGGACTCGGCGATGACCTCGTCGTACGTGTCCTGGAAGGGGAACACCTCGCGGGCGTTCATGACCTTGGCCTCGGGGTAGATGGGCTTGATCAGCTTGTCCACGATGTCCTGGCGCGGCACGCAGAGGGCGAACGCCTCGCGCAGCTCCGGGCTGTCCGCGAACACGGAGCCCTTGCCGCGGTTGTAGTCGATGTGCTCCCAGGTCAGCTGGTCGCCGGTCTGGATGTTGACCTGGTCGCCGAGGCCCTTGAGCTGTTCCAGGGTGTCCACGGTGGCCTGCGGCTCGATGACGTCGAGGTCGCCGTTCTGCAGAGACTGCACGTGGGTCTTCGGGTCGGCGAAGCGGAGCACGAGCTCCTTCGTGGCGGCGGGGGTGCCCCAGTACTCCGGGTTGGCCTCGAGCGTGATGCTCTGGCCGGCCTGCCAGCCGTTCTCCTTGAACTTGTAGGGGCCCATGGAGGGGGTCAGCGCCGGGTCCGGGAGCTCGCCGGGGTTGAAGTCCCACTTCTCGTTCCAGAACTTGGCGGCCGGCGCGAGGGCCTCGGCGTCCTTGGCCTTGGCGGCGTCGACGAGCTCGGTGAGCTCCATGCCCGACTGCTCGGCGATCACGTGGGCCGGCAGGGCGGTGCTGATGAGGATCTCCCAGTCCGCGTAGGGCTCGGCGTAGGTGACGGTGAACTCCTTGCTGTCCGCCTCGCCCTCCGGGGCCTCCGGGATGTAGGTGCCGGGGTCACCCGTGATGGAGTCGAACAGCGGGGGCAGGTTGCCCTCCTCGTCCTTCTCGCCGTTCGGATCGGTGATGGTGGGATTGTCCGCGGCCCACTGCACGATGAAGTCGGCGGCGGTGACAGGAGTGCCGTCGGACCACTTCGCGTCCTCGTTGATCGTGTACTTGACCTTGAGCGGGTCGTCCGAGACCTTCTCGTACTTGCCGAAGTCCTCGTTGCGGATGATGGAGCCGTCCGTGCCGAAGTAGTAGAAGCTGGAGAACATGCGGTCGACCACGGCGGAGTTGTACGTGGTGTACGTGTTGGACTGCACGCCGTTGTAGGAGAGGAAGTCGTCCGCGCCCACGGAGTAGGCGATCGAGCCGTCCTCGGTCTTGACGTCGCCGAGGTCGGCCATGGAGGGGCCGTCGGCCTTGGCGGTGAGCTTCTGACCCTTGTCGCCCGTCAGGACCTCGCCGGAGCCGGACGCGGAGGCGTCGCCGGAGCCGGCGGCCTTGGAGCCGTCGCCCGAGGCGGCCGGCCCGGCCGGGGCGCACGCGGAGAGCATCAGGGCGGAGCCGGCGGCGAGGGCCGCGGCGGCGGAGAGCTTGGTGTACTTCATGGAAGGGGCTTCCAATCATCAGAAGGTGCAATGGGCGCCTCCCCCTTCGTGCGCCGCAAGGGGCTTCCAGGGTTCGAGACGGCCTCCGGACCGGCCCTAGTCAGGGCCTCTCCGTGAGATGCACCACACTGTAGCTGGATCGGGCCGGAATGCGAAAGCACCGTCACACGGGTGTCATTCGGCACCCGCCGGAATGGCTCTGCTCACGCCGCCGCAGCCCCACGCTCTTTGAGGAGCGTCCGCACCGCCCATGCGCCGGACATGCCGTGCACGCCGGCCCCGGGCGGGGTCGAGGAGGAGGCCAGGTAGAGCCCCGGGCGTCCCGCGCGGTGCGGACGCAGGCTCGCGGTGGGGCGGGCGAGGAACTGGGCCCCGCCCATGGATCCGCCCGCGATGTCCCCGCCCACGAGGTTGGGATTCCACGCCTCCAGGTCCGCCGGACGCGTGGCGTGCGCCCGGACGATCCGGTCCCGGAAGCCGGGAGCATGGCGCTCGATCTGCGCCTCGATCACGGGGCGCACGTCGCCCGGATGGCCGTGCGGCACGTGGGCGTAGGACCACACCACCGTGCGCCCCTCGGCGGCCCCCGTGGCGCGGGAGGGATCGGCGGACTGCTGCTGGCACAGCATCACGAACGGCCGCTCGGGCATGCGGCCGGCCGCCGCCTCGGCCTCGGCGTGCTGGATCTGCTCCGCCGTCCCCCCGAGGTGGACGGTGCCCGCGCCGCCGAGCCGCGCGTCGCGCCAGGGGATGGGCCCGTCGAGGAGGAAGTCCACCTTGGACACGGCGGCGCCGTAGCGCCACCGGCGAAGGCGGCGCGCGTAGGAGGCAGGGAGGTCCGCGCCCCGCATTCCCAGCACCTGACGGGGCGTCAGGTCGAGCAGGACGGCGTCGGCCTCGGGCAGGGAGCGCAGGTCCGTCACCTCGTGGCCCAGGTGCAGGCGGCCGCCGTGTGCCTCGAGCACCTTCACGAGCGCCGCCACGATGGAGCCGGAGCCCCCCTCCGCCACCGGCCATCCGGTGCTCATGCCGAGGGCCCCGAACAGGGCGCCGAACGCGCTCGTGAGCGGCCGTCCGGGCGGCATCATGGCGTGGACGGAGGAGCCGGTGTAGAGCGCGCGGGCCTGCTCCGTGCGGAACACCGTCCGGGCCAGCAGGGCCGCGGGCCATGGGGCGCGCACCCCGAACCGGGCCATCGTCACGGGGTGCGGCCAGGGGCGCACCATGGGGCCCAGCACGTTCTCCACGATCTCAGCGGGGTGCCCCACCACCGCGCGGTGGAGGAGCCGCCAGGCCCGCGCGTCCTCGCCCAGCCCGTCGGCGGTGGCGTCGAGGTCGCGGTGGAGGATGGCTGCCGGCCCGTCCTGCAGCGGGTGGCCCATGGGCACCGCGGGGTGCACCCACCGCAGCCCGTGCGCCGTGAGGTCGAGCTCGTGGAAGGCCGGGCTCACCACGCCGAACGGATGTCCGGCGGCGCCGAGGTCCACCACGGTCCCCTCCCCCAGCACGGGCGCGGAGGCCGAGGCGCCGCCGGGCGCCGCATTGCGCTCGTAGACGTCCACCTCCCAGCCGGCGCGGGCCAGCAGGGCCGCCGCGGTGAGGCCGTTGGGGCCGGAGCCGACCACCACTGCGCGGCCGGGGTCGACGTCCGGCAGGTCGAAGCCGGTGCCGAGGGTGGGGGCGATGTGGGACACGGGGACCTCCGGTGCGGGTCGTCGGACTGCGGCGCCGGGCTCCCGGCGGGGCCGCCGGTCCCGGTCTCCGTAGGATGGTCGCACGCCGCTGGCCCCGTCCGCAGGAGGTGATCGTCGGGTGGATCCCTTCTGGACCGCTGTGGCCCTGACGTGCTTCGCCGGCGCCGCGACGGTGCTGGGAGGCCTGCTCGCCGTCGTCGGGCGCCCGCCCACGGGGCGTGGGCTCGGCTTCGCGCTGGGGCTGGCCGCGGGCGTCATGGTCGGCGTGTCCGCCCTCGAGATGGTGCCCGTGTCCGTCGCGGACCTGGCCCCGAGCCTCGGCCCGCTGGCCTTCCCCGCGGCCGCCGCCGCGGTCCTGGCCGGCGCCGGCGTGGTCCTTCTCCTCAGCCGCCTCCTCCCCGGCCCCGCCGACCTCCCGGCGGCGTCCCCGCGGGCGGACGCGTCCTCCCCGGCCCTCGACGCCCGGCGGCTGCACCGTCTGGGCCTGATGACAGCCGGGGCGATCGGCCTGCACAACGCCCCCGAGGGGTTCGTCACGTTCGCCGGCACGCTGCAGGACCCGGCCGTGGGCGTGGCGCTCGCCGTCGCGATGGCCGTGCACAACGTGCCGGAGGGCGTGGCCGTGGCCGTCCCGGTGCGCCAGGCCACCGGATCGCGGGCGCGCGCATTCGGATGGGCGGCCCTCACCGGGCTCGCGGAGCCCGTCGGCGCCGTGGTGCTCTACCTGCTGCTCGCCCCGTTCATCACCCCGGCCCTGATGGCGGTGGTGTTCGCCGCCGTCGCCGGGGTGATGACGGCCCTCAGCCTGGCCGCCCTGCTGCCCGCGGCGCGCGCGGCCGGAGGCCTTCCCACCGCCGGGGCAGGCGCGCTGAGCGGCGCCGCGGTGATGGCCCTGTCCCTCGCACTGCTCGGCTGACCCGACCCTGCGTCGCACGGCTCAGTGGACGAGCGCCTCCTGCAGCACGGCCTCGGCCTCGCGTTCCTCGCCGCCCGCGGTCTGCCACGTCACGGTGATGCGGGCCCCCACGTTGTGGTCGTTCACCAGGCGGGACATCGCGCTGGCGTCCCCGCCCACGTCCTGGCCGTCGATCGCCAGGATGAGGTCGCCCGGCACCAGGCCGATCCCGTCCCCCGCGGAGTCCGGGGCGACCTCCAGGACGCTGACGCCCTCGGGCGCCGAGGCCACGACGATGCCCAGCGCGCCGTCCGCGCCGATGCTCACCGTGTCCGTCTCCTCGCCGGAGAGCACCTGCTCCACGACGGAGAGCGCCACGGGCAACGGGATCGCGTACCCGTCCACGTCCTGCGCGGTGGTGCCGTCGCTCGCAGCCACGGTCACGGCCACCACCTGGCCGTCCGCGTCCACGAGGGGGCCGCCGGAGTAGCCCGGCACCACGTCCGCGTCCGTCTGCACCAGACCGGTGAGGCGCGCGTAGTCGTCCGTGCCCTCGGTGGCGGCCATGATCGAGCGGCCGGTGCCGAGCACCTCGCCCCGCACCGCGGTGAGGAACCCCTGCCCGCTGCCGTTGCCCACGGCCGCCACCTCGGCGCCGCGGCGGAGCGGGCCCGTGGACACGCTCGCGACCTCCAGGTCGTCCACGCCGTCGACGTCCAGCACCGCGATGTCGTGCTGGGCGTCCCGGCCGAGCACGGTGGCCGCGTGGCGCTCCCCGGTGTCCGCCACGGTCACGAAGACACGGGAGGAGTCCTCCACCACGTGGTAGTTGGTCACCGCGAGCCCGTCCGCGGAGAGCACGATCCCGGTGCCCGTGCCCATCATCGAGCCCAGCACCGTGTCCACCAGCAGCACCCCGGGCGCGTCGGTGACCTCCACGCCCGCGTCGAGGCCCTCGCCGCTCCCCCCGGGGGCGGACCAGTCGATGGCGATCCCGTCGTGGACGCCCTCGAGCGCTGCGGTCAGCTCGCTCGCGTCCGCGGTGGGCGGGGCGGCGCCGCCCGCGCCGGCGTCGGACCGCCCCGCGGAGGACGCGGATGGGCGGTCGGCCGCGGCCAGGTCCCGGATCTCACCGGTCACGAGGAGGGTGACGCCCACCGCGAGGACGATCGCGCCGAGCACGCCCAGGACGGAGACGAGCGTCGCCAGCGGGGAGCGGCGTCGTCGGGCGCCGCGGGGAGGCCATCCGGCGGGCGGCCCGCCCGACGGAGGCATGGCCGTGCTCAGGCGCGCACGGCGGCCAGCGCCGTCTCGTAGTCCGGCTCCGCGGTGATCTCGGGGACCAGCTCGGTGTGCACCACGCGGCCCTCCGGGTCCACCACGACGACGGCGCGCGCCAGCAGCCCGGCCATGGGGCCGTCCGCCAGCTCGACGCCGTAGACGGCCCCGAAGTCGGAGCGGAACACGGAGGCCGGGCGCACGTTCTCGATGCCCTCGGCGGAGCAGAAGCGGGCGGCGGCGAACGGCAGGTCAGCGGAGACGGCGAGGACCGTGGTGTCCTCCAGGTCCGCCGCGCGCTCGTTGAAGGTCCGCACCGAGGCGGCGCACACCCCCGTGTCCAGGGAGGGGAAGACGTTGAGCACCACCGTGCGTCCCGTCAGGTCCGCGAGGGACACGGGAGCGAGGTCCTGGCCGACGAGCGTGAACGCCGGAGCCTGCTCACCGGGCGAGGGGAGCTCGCCGACGGTGTGGACGGGGGTGCCGCGGAAGTGGGTGGTCGCCATGGTGGACAGCCTAGGATGAGCGCGAGCCGCCGCGGCGCGTCCGCGCCCGGAGTCGGCGGTGGGCGAACAGGAGAGAGCCGCCGTGCATGAACCCCTGACCTCGAACGTCACCGACGTCGCGCTGCTGTTCGAGGGGGGCGGCATGCGCGCCTCCTACACCTCCGCCGTGGTGGCCGAGCTGCTGCGCGAGCGGATCCACGTGGACTTCGTGGCCGGGATCTCGGCCGGCTCCTCCAACTCGGTGAACTACCTGGCGCGGGACGCCGAGCGGGCCCGCGCCGCGTTCGTGGACTTCGCGGACGACCCGAGGTTCGGGAACTGGCGCACGTGGGTGCGCGGCAAGGGCCTGTTCAACGCCGAGTACATCTATGAGCACGCCGGGCTGCCGGAGGCGGACCTGCCCTTCGACTTCGCCACGTTCGAGGCCAACCCGGCCCGCCTCGTGCTGGCCGGCTTCGACGCCCGCACCGGCGAGACCCGCTGGTGGGACCGCTCCGACATGATCTCGCTCGGCGACCTGATGGTGCGCGTGCGCGCCTCCTCCACGATGCCGGTGCTCATGCCCCCCGTGCACGCGGAGGGCACGGTCTTCGTGGACGGCGCCCTCGGCGTGGACGGCGGCGTGCCCGTCACGGCCGCGGATCGGGCGGGGTTCACGAAGCTGCTCGTCGTGATGACCCGCGAGCGCGGGTACGTGAAGCGACCCGAGCGCTTCCCCGCCTTCTACCAGCGGACCTTCCGCCGCTACCCGGCCGTGGCCGAGGCCCTCCTCACGCGGTGGCGGCGCTACAACGCCACGCGCGAGCGCCTCTTCGAGATGGAGCGCTCCGGCGACGCCTACCTGTTCGTCCCGGAGACCATGCCGGTCTCCAACGGCGAGCGCTCCGTGGCGAAGCTGGCGGCGGCCCACGCGCTCGGGCTGGAGCAGGCGCGCCGCGAGATGCCCGCGATCCGGGAGTTCCTGGGGCTCTGAGGGCTCACCCGGCGCCGCCGGCCGAGTCCGGCAGCCCGAACACCGAGTCGAACACGAAGGCGTACACGGCCGCGTAGACGAGGAAGAACACCAGCAGGCCCGCCTCGATGAGGAACGCCTCCCACAGGCTCACACCGAGGATGAGCGCCACAGCGGGGACGAGGAAGAGGATGAGACCCCCCTCGAACCCCACCGCGTGCAGGGCGCGCACCCACCAGGGGCGGCCGGCGATGCCCGCGGTGCGCTCCCACCGCTCGAAGAGGGAGTTGTAGACCACGTTCCAGATCAGCGCCACGGTCGAGGACACCACGGCGACCGCGAGCGAGGACCCTCCGGGCTTGCCCAGCGCCGCCAGGATCCCCGTGGTGAAGAGGATGGCCAGCGCCTCGAAGACCACGGCGTACACGACGCGGCGCTGCAGCGGCGTGCGGAAGACCCGGCGGGCCACGAGGGCGCGGCGGCCGCCGGGGCCGCGGGGAGCGGACGGGGAGAGGTCGGGATCGGTGGGCATCGCGGCTCACCCTAGCGACTTCCGCCGCCGACGACCTCGAGCTCTCCGGCATGGCCGCGTGGCTGCGCCATCAGGCGGACGAGGAGATCGTCCACGCCAACAAGTTCATCGACCACGTCACGGACCGCGACGGCTTCGCCCGCATCGGCGCGATCGCCGCCCCGCCCGAGGCGAAGGGCATGACCGCCCTGCAGATCTTCGAGGCGGCCCTCGCCCACGAGCAGAAGGTGTCCGAGTCCATCCGCGACCTCTACCGCGCCACCGAGGCCGCCGGTGACCTCAACTCCCGCCCGCTGCTCAACTGGTTCCTGGACGAGCAGGTCGAGGAGGAGTCCACCGTCTCCGAGATCGTGGGCCAGCTGAGGCTCGTGGGCGACGACGGCTCGGGCCTGCTGCGCATCGACGCCCGCCTCGGCCAGCGGCCGGTGGAGACCACCGAGAGCGCCTGACCCCTCCCCCGGTCCGAACGGGCCGGCGCCGACCGGAGGCGCGCGGGTCGTTATGCTCGACTCGCGCGCTTCCGCGCGTCGGCGCCCCGTGCGTCCCCCCGCACCCCAGGAGGAACTATGAGCGGTCTCGTCGCTCTGCTCGATGACGTCGCAGCCCTGGCACGCCTCGCCGCCGCCAGCGTGGACGACGTCGCCGCCGGCGCCGGACGCGCCTCGGTCAAGGCCGCCGGCGTGGTCATCGACGACGCGGCCGTGACGCCGCAGTACATGGCCGGTGCGGCGGCGAACCGCGAGCTGCCCATGATCTGGAGGATCGTGAAGGGCTCGCTGCGCAACAAGCTGGTCTTCATCCTCCCCGGCCTGCTGATCTTGGACTGGATCGCCCCGTGGGCCCTGCCCTGGCTGCTCCTCGCCGGCGGCACCTACCTCTCCTACGAGGGCGCCCACAAGGTCTGGGGCAAGCTGAGCGGCCACCATGAGGAGACGGACACCCCCGCCGTCGAGCAGGGCCCGGAGGCCGAGGACAAGGTGGTGCGCGGCGCAGTGACCACCGACTTCATCCTCTCCCTCGAGATCATGGTGATCTCCATGAACGAGGTGGCGGACCAGGGCTTCTGGCTCAAGGCCGGGATCCTCGCCGTGGTGGCGGTCTTCATCACGCTCGCCGTCTACGGTGCGGTGGCGGCCATCGTGAAGATGGACGACGTCGGCCTGCACATGAACCAGAACGCCCGCACCTCCGGTGCCCGCTCGTTCGGCCACGGCCTGGTGAAGGCCATGCCCATCGTGATGACCGTGATCACCGTGATCGGCACCGTCGCGATGCTGTGGGTGGGCGGCCACATCGTGCTGATGGAGCTCTCGGCGCTCGGCCTGCCGTGGCTGTACGACGCCCAGCACCACCTCGTGGAGCCCGTCACCCGGGCCGCCGGCTCCGTGCTCGGCTGGCTCGTGGAGACCCTGAGCTCCGCCCTGTGGGGCCTGATCTGGGGCTCGGTCGCCGTGGCCGTCATGGCCGTGGTGGGCCGCCTGCGGGGCAAGAAGGAGACCCTGCAGCACTGACCCCGCGTCGGACGAAGGAAGGGCGCCGTCGGATCCTCTCCGACGGCGCCCTCGGCGTCTGGGGTGGCGGGTCAGTCCGCCGTGAGGAAGGTGCGCACGGCGGAGACGAACGCCTCCGGCTGGTCGGCGTGCACCCAGTGCGAGGCGTCGCGGACCATGACGCGCACGACGCGCGGGAAGAGCGCCTTCATCTCCGGGACGTCCTCGTCGAGGATGTAGTCCGACTTCTCGCCGCCGAGCCACAGCACGGGGTGGTCGAACACGCGGTCCGGGTCCTCGGGGACGACCGGGTCCGGGAACCGCCCGACCTCCTCGAGGTGCTCGAAGAGCATCCGCACGTTGGGCTGCCATGAGAAGTGCCCGCCCTCGCGGCGCAGGTTCTGGAGGAGGAAGCCGCGCACACGTTCGTCGTGGACGTGCTCGGCCATCGCCGCGTCCGCCTCGGCGCGCGTGGAGTAGGCACCGAGGTCCATCTCCAGCATGGTGCCGAGCAGGTGCACGAACTCGTCCGTGGCCGAGGGGGACATGCGCGGGGAGATGTCCACCACCACGAGCCGCTCCACGAGATCGGGGTGGCGCAGCGCGAGGACCATGGCCACCTTGCCGCCCATCGAGTGGCCGAGCAGGTGCACGGGCCCGTCCGCGGCGAGCCCGGCGCGCAGGTGCTCCGCCACGCGGTCGGCCATCCCGGGGTAGTCCACCGCGTCGGTCCACGGCGACTGGCCGTGGTCCGGGAGGTCCACGAGCTCGAGCGTGAAGTCGTCGGCGAGCGCGTTCGCCACGCCCGTGAAGTTTCGGCCGCGGCCCATGAGGCCGTGGAGGAAGGCGACGCGGTGCGGGCCCGATCCCACCGTCGTCGAGGCGAGGGGCTCGACGTCGGTGGACGGGGAGGAGGAGGAGGAGTCGGTGGTCGGCACGGGCTCCAGGGTAGTGCCGCGCGGGCCGAGGGGCGCGGCCTCCTCGCCTCCGGCGCACTCGAGGACTCGGGGCGCGTCCGCGGCGGCACCCGGCACCGGCCCCCGCCGGCCTCAGCCGGTCACGCGGGGCGCCCGGGTGTGCGCCGCGTCGGACATGTCCTCGAGCTCGCGCCCCTTGGTCTCCGGGATCATCGTGGCGACGAAGAGGAACGAGAGGGCTGCCATCACCGCGTACAGGCCGTAGGCGAACATCAGGCCGAGGTCCGCCAGCGCCGGGAACGTCGTGGAGATCGCGAAGTTGGCCACCCACTGGGCGGACGCGGCCACCGCGAGCGCCCCGGCGCGGATGCGGTTGGGGAACATCTCGCCGAGCAGGACCCACGTGATGGGGCCCCACGAGACGCCGAAGAACACCACGAACGCGTTCGCGGCGATCAGCGCGACGGTGGACATGGGAGCGGCGAGCACCACCGAGGAGGAGCCGTCGGCCGCGGTGACGGCCGTGGCCGTGGAGAAGGCGTAGGCCATCGCGCCGAGGCTCACGGCCATGCCCGCGGAACCGACCAGCAGCATCGGACGGCGCCCCACCCGGTCCACGAGGGCGAGGGCCACCAGCGTCACCACGATGTTCGTGACGGAGGTGATCACCGTGATCGTCAGGGCGTCGGACTCGCCGAAGCCGACCGAGCGCCACAGCGTGGTGGAGTAGTAGAAGATCACGTTGATCCCCACGGCCTGCTGGAACACGGAGAGCAGGATGCCGACCCACACGATGGGCTTGAGGCCAAGGGCGTCCCCGCGCAGGTCGCGCAGGCTCTCCCGCTGCTCGGAGTTCAGCGAGCGGCGGATGTCCTCGATCATGGGGGCCGGGTCGGCGACGCCGGTGAAGTCGCGCAGCACGTGGGCGGCGTCGTCGAGCCGGCCCCGGGCCACGAGGTAGCGCGGTGACTCGGGCAGGCGCAGGGAGCAGACGCCGTAGAGAACCGCGGGCACGGCCGCCGCGAGGAACATCCAGCGCCACGCCGGCATGCCGAACCACAGCGTCTCGGCGGCGCCGCCGGCGACGTTGGCGAACAGCGCGTCCGAGAGGAGCGCCACGAAGATGCCGAGAACGATCGCCAGCTGCTGCAGCGATCCCAGCCGGCCGCGGACCCGGGCCGGGCTGACCTCCGCGATGTACGCCGGTGCGATCACCGAGGCGGCGCCGACGCCGAGTCCGCCGACCAGACGCCACAGGATCAGGTCCACGACCCCGAAGGCGAAGCCTGAGCCGATCGCCGAGACGAGGAAGAGCACGGCCGCGATCACCATGACGGGGATGCGGCCGCGGCGGTTGGCCAGCGGTCCGGCGAACCAGGCGCCCACCGCGCAGCCGATCAGCGCGGAGGAGACCGCGAAGCCGGTGAGGGCGGGGCCGAGCGCGAAGTCCGCCGCGAGGGCGTCCACCGCACCGTTGATCACCGACGTGTCGAATCCGAACATGAACCCGCCGAGGGCGGCGGCGAGGCTGATGCCCACCACCCTGGCGTTGAGTCGCGAGGTGACCTGCCCCGCGGGGGCGTGCTGCTCTGCCATGGTGGGCCGCTTCCTGTCTGAGGTGGGGCCGGACGCCGCCCCCGGGGACGCACAGTGTCCCGTCCGGATGCGCCCCCGCGCAACCGCATCCTGCCGAGTTCCCGACGGCGGCCCGTCGCCGGCCGTTCACCAGCAGGTCACCGTCCCCGCATCTGCGGGGCGGACCATGGGATCCATGAGCGAGACACCGCGTCCCCAGTCCACCGCCCGCCGCACCGTCCTGGCCACCGGCGCCGCCGCCTCGGCCGCCCTCCTGCTCCCCGCATCCGCCGGGGCCGCCCCCGGCCGCTCCGGCAGGGCCGCCTCGCGGCACTCCGGGCTCGTCTCCTCCCGCCTCACGCTGCCCTCCGGCGTGGCCACGGGCGACGTGTCCTCGAACTCCGCCGTCCTGTGGGCCCGCAGCTCGGGCACCTCCCGCCTGCGCGCCGTGCTCCGCGCCGTGGACGAGTCCGGGCAGGTGCTGCGCGGGCGCTTCCAGCACGGCGTGACCCTGCGCTCGGGCTGGGTCTCCGGTCAGACCGACCACACCGCCAAGATCGTCGCGGGCAGGCTGCCCTCCGGCACCCGCTTCGAGGTCACCTACGCGTTCGAGGACGAGCTGGGCCGCCTCGGCGAGTCCGCCGTCGCCCACTTCACCACGGCCCCCGGCACGCGCTTCGGGAAGAAGACCACCGCCGCGCAGTCCTTCGTGTGGACCGCGGACACCGCGGGCCAGGGGTACGGCATCAACCCCGAGATCGGAGGCATGCGCGGCTACGCGGCCATGCACGCCACCAAGCCGGACTTCTTCCTCCATTCGGGGGACACGATCTACGCCGACAACCCGATCCCCGAGACCGTGGAGGTCAAGGGCGAGCCCACGTGGCGCAACATCACCACCGAGGAGACGTCCAAGGTGGCCGAGACGCTGAACGAGTTCCGCGGCCGTCACCGCTACAACATGATGGACGTCAACCTCCGCGAGATGTACGCGGACGTCCCCGTGATCGCCCAGTGGGACGACCACGAGACCACCAACAACTGGTGGCCCGGCGAGGTCCTCGAGGACCCCCGCTACACGCAGGTGCGGGACGTGGACACGCTCGCCGCCCGCGCCCGCCGCGCGTGGCAGGAGTACATGCCGATCGCCGACGGGCGCGCCCTGCGCGGCGGTGACGGCTTCGAGCCGGCCCGCATCCACCGCAAGATCTCCCGCGGCCCCTCACTCGACGTCTTCGCCCTCGACATGCGCACGTTCAAGGGCGAGAACACCCCCGGTCTCGAGCAGACCGAGACGCCGATCCTCGGCGAGGAGCAGCTGCAGTGGCTCATCCGCGAGCTGCGCGCCTCCACCGCCACGTGGAAGGTGATCGCCAACGACCTCCCGCTGGGCCTCGTCGTCCCGGACGGCAAGGGCCAAGAGTCGATCTCCAACGCGGAGCACGGCGCCCCGCTGGGCCGCGAGCTCGAGCTGGCCCGCCTCCTCAAGGCGATCAAGGACCACGGCGTGAAGAACGTCGTGTTCCTGACCGGAGACGTGCACTACTGCGCGGCCCATCACTACTCCCCCGAGCGCGCGGCGTTCACCGACTTCGAGCCCTTCTGGGAGTTCGTGGCCGGGCCCATCAACGCCGGCTCCTTCGGGCCCAACGCCCTGGACGGCACGTTCGGCCCGCGCCTGGACTTCGAGGCGCACGGCCCCGTCATGGGCTCCCCGCGCACGGGCGAGCACCAGTACTTCGGGCACGTGGAGATCCCCGAGGACGGCCGCGCGTTCCGCGTCCGCCTGATCAACGCGCAGGGCACCACGGTCTACTCGCGCACGCTCACCGCGCGCTGACCCGGGTGCCGGGCTCCGGCCCGGTTCCCCCACGACGACGGCGACGCGCCCCGGGCGGGGAGGCGTCGCCGTCGGCGCGTGCCGGGAGGAGGCGGCGGGGACGCAGGACCGCGAGCCGAGGCCGCCCGTCGTGACGGGCGTGGCCGCCGGCCGCAATGAACGAGAGTTCGCCCATCGCCCGGCCTGGTTCGCGCTAGCGTCTCGCCCATGTCCCCCTCGCCCTCCGAGGACGCCGCGCGCCTCGACACCCCCGCCACGGCCGACGCCGCCCCCGCTCGGCGCCCCCGCTTCGGCCTGCTCGCGCGCGTCCTGACCGGCATCGTCCTGGGCATCGTCCTCGGCCTGATCGCCCCCGACTGGCTCGCCCGCACCGCGGCCACCTTCGCCGGGCTCTTCAGCGGCTTCCTGGGCTTCATCGTCCCGGTCCTGATCCTCGCGCTCGTGGCGCCGGCGATCGCCGAGCTGGGCCGCGGCGCCGGGCGGTGGCTCGGGCTCACCGCGGCGATCGCCTACGCCTCCACCGTGTTCGGCGGATTCCTCGGGCTGGCGGCCGGGCTCGCGGTGTTCCCGCACCTCCTCACGCCCGGCTCCATCTCCTCGGTGACCGACCCCACCGCGGGGCAGGCCGAGGCCTTCTTCACGGTGGAGATGGCGCCGCCGTTCGGCGTCATGACCGCGCTCGTGCTCGCGTTCGTGATGGGCATCGGCATGACGCTGATCCCGCGGGGCACCCTGCAGCACGGCTTCGAGGAGCTGCGGAGCATCGTCGAGAAGGTGATCAGCGGCGTGATCGTGCCCCTGCTGCCGTTCTACGTCTTCGCGACGTTCCTGACGATGGCCGCCGCCGGAGGCGTCGCCGAGGTCGTCCTCACGTTCCTGGGCGTCATCGCCCTCGTCTTCGTCCTCACGCTCGTCCTGCTGCTCGTGCAGTTCGCCGTGGCCGGCGCGGTCGCGCGCCGGAACCCGTTCACGGCTCTGCGGGCCATGCTCCCGGCCTACGCCACCGCGCTGGGCACCTCGTCCTCGGCCGCGACCATCCCCGTGACCCTGCGCCAGGTGGGCACGCTCGGCGTCCGCCGTCCGGTGGCCTCCTTCGTGGTGCCCCTCGCCGCGACCATCCACCTGGCCGGGTCCACGGTCAAGATCGTCTCCTTCTCCCTGGCCGTGCTCGTCCTCTCGGGCCAGGCCGTGGACGTCCCCGTGATGATCGGCTTCATCTTCATGCTGGGCATCACGATGGTGGCCGCGCCGGGCGTGCCGGGCGGGGCGATCGTGGCGGCGTCGGGGCTGCTGGCCTCGATGCTCGGCTTCACGGAGCCGCAGGTCGCGCTCATGGTGGCGACCTACCTCGCCATCGACTCGTTCGGCACGGCCACGAACGTGACGGGCGACGGCGCGATCGCGCTCATCGTCGACCGTGTCGCCGGCGACCGCATCACGGCGGCGACGGGCGGCGCAGGCCCCACGGAGCCCACCGGCCTCACGCCCGCCGACTGAGTCCGCGCGGCTGACGCCCCTGCGCGTCCCGGCCGAGGACAATGGGGCGCATGCTCATCGTCCTCGGCCCCTCCCCCGCCTCCGGCGGCGCGGCCGCGCCGCCGGACGAGTGGTCCGCCGTCGTCGTCCCGGACGGCGAGGGCGCCCCCGAGCCCGCGGTGCGCTTCCGCCGCGCCCAGGCGCCCGACGTCGTCCGGGGCCTGCCTGCCCGCCTCGGCGCGGAGGCGGCGCAGGTGCGCTGGGTGCTGGCCTCAGTGGCCGAGGCGTACGCGCCGTGGATCGCCGCGGGCGTGCACGTGGACCGCTGCTGGGACCTCGGGCTCGTGCAGCGGATCCTGACGCGTGCCGCGTCCGCCCCCGGCAGCGGGGTGGGGCCGACCGGCGGCTCGGGCGGCGCGGGCTACCGGCCCGTGTGCGAGAT
>NZ_JAMYEH010000013.1:0-93409 GCF_033790745.1 Micrococcus sp. M4NT | reverse complement strand
CGTTCCCGCAGATGGCGTGTCGTGACCACTCGGGACGCGTCGACGCGCCCGCGCCGGCACCATCACGGAAGCGCGTTGTCCTGCATCACCCCATGTGAGACAGGACATTCACCCCGAGGCACCGGCCACCCGGGATTCACCTGCAGTTCCTCATCGGTACGCCCGCGCGCCGTCCACCCGCCCTAGCCTCCGGAGGTCACTCCCCCCGCGACCTCAGGAGCTCCCGTGATCCCGCGCTGCGCCCACCTCACCACCGCCACCACCCTGGCCCTCAGTGCCTGCGTCCTCGTGCCCGCCGCCTCTGCCGTCGCGGCCACCGCCTCGATCGCCTCGCCCACCACGACCGACTCCTCGCTGGCCGCGCCCGCCGATCGCGTTTCGTTCAGCGTCCTCCCCGACACGCAGTTCTACTCGCGCTATGCCACCGCCGGCACCGGAGACCAGTACATGACCCGCTACGGCTCGGAGCCCTTCCTGGCCCAGACGCAGTGGATCGCGGACAACGACCAGGCCTACGACGTCGCCTTCACGATGCACCTCGGTGACGTGGTGGACCGCGCGAACCAGCCCGAGGAGTGGGCGGTGGCGGACGAGGCCATGTCCGTGCTGGAGCAGGCCGGCGCCCCGTACTCGGTGCTGGCCGGCAATCACGACGTCGGCGCCGGCGCCTCGGACACTGACGCCGTCTCCTACGAGACCTACGTCTCGCACTTCTCCGCCGAGCGCGCGGCGCAGCAGTCCACCTTCCTGGAGCGCGACCCCTCGGGTGCCTCGGAGGCTCACCTGGTGGCGCAGGACGGGACGACCTTCCTGGTGCTGGCCATCTCGTGGCAGTCCCAGCAGGAGACTCTGGACTGGGCGAACCGCGTGATCGCCGCCCACCCGGGCGTCCCCACGATCCTGACGAGCCACCAGATCCTCAACGTGGACGAGGCCACCGGCGAGCCGCTGTCCACGGCGTACGGCGAGCGCCTGTGGAACGACGTCATCGCGCCCAACGACCAGGTGTTCCTGACCCTCAACGGCCATCACCACGGTGCCACCGAGCAGGTGCGCACCAACGACGCCGGGCACTCCGTGCACCAGATCCTCATGGACCACCAGATGGCCTACATGGGCGGCAACGGCTACATGGGCCTGCTGGAGTTCGACCTCACCCACGGCAAGATCTACCAGACGACCTTCTCGCCCTGGGTCATGCAGAAGCCGGCCGAGACCCTCGTCGCCGAGGACCAGGCGCTCCTGGACGGCCGGTACCAGACCTTCACACGCGACTTCGACTTCGCCGGGCGCTTCCCGACCCTGACGATCGGCGCCGCCGACGAGACCTCCTCGACCGCCGCGCTGCGCGACTGGATCACCTCGACATTCCAGGCCCCCACGCCGCGGCCCGCCGCAGAGCCTGCGAACGAGTCGGACTACCCGGTGGTCGAGGGCACCGTGGCCCACTGGCGCATGCCCGACGACGTCACGGACGGCCAGGTGGCCCCGGTCGGATCCCGCATCGAGGACATCGCGGCCGGCAACACGCTGACGCGCGCGCCCCTGAACGAGCCGGGCGTCACGGGCGCGGAGGAATCGGACGTGACCTGGTCCACGGACCACCACCACCTCTCCTCGGATGCCGGCTCGGTGTGCTTCGACGACGCCGGCCGCACCGGCAACACGGCCAGCTACTTCACCACCGCCGACGGCGCGGACGTGAACGACGAGACCTTCCCGAACGGCTTCACCCTCGAGGCGTTCATCAAGATCGACCCGGACTTCACGCCCGAGGAGAACGCCTGGATGCAGTGGCTGACGCGCGACGGGCAGCGGGAGAACCTCCCCGGCTATGTGGACACCGAGGGCGATGAGCCCCCCTTCGCCTGGGCCTTCTCCAACCTCCGCGAGGTCCAGCTCTCCGTGGTGGACTCCCAGGCCCCGGTCGCCACGGAGACGTCCGCCTGGTCCGGCGAGATCGTGGGCAGCGGGCAGTGGCACCACCTGGCAGCCGTGAACGACCCGACCACGAAGACCACCACCATGTACGTGGACGGTGTGCCGGTGCTGCGCAACGCCACGGAGACCGTGGGCATCGCCCACGACGAGGCGCAGCGCTGGGTGTTCGGCGCCGGCTCTTACGATGGCCAGCGTCAGTCCGGCTTCCTCGGCTGCCTCGGCGAGACCCGCATGGTGGACCGCCCGCTCGCCCAGAACCAGTGGCTCACCTCCCGCGCGGAGACCACGACGCCGGTGGATCCGGCCCCCGTCGAGCCGACCCCCGTGGCGCACCCGGAGCGCATGCTGACCCGTGGCGACGCCGTCGCCCTCGTCCGAGACCGCACCGGCGTGGACCTGACCGGCATCCTCGCCGACCAGCGGGGAGGCCTGCGCCCGAACACGCCGATGACCCGCTCGGAGTTCATGGCCGTCGTCGAGCAGGCGACCGGAGAGCAGGTGCACCTGGCGGACGCGGAGAAGCCGGGCCAGGGGCGAGGCAAGGCCAAGGGCCACTCCCGGCACCTGACCCACGGGGAGGCCGCCGAGGCGCTCGCACACCTGCGTTGACCGTGACCCCGCCGGGGCGACCCGCGGAGGGTCCCCGGATCCTGGGCGAGTCTCGACGAGCGACCTGACCTGGCAGGAAGTCGACGGGAGACAGCGGCTCGAGGTCGGCTCTCACGTGCGGGCCGACCTCCAGGGGCGCGGCTGCGCGGCCGAGGCCGCGGCAGCCCGCCGGGACCCCGCGCGGAACGCGCAGCGCAGTGCCGAGCTCGTCGCGGACATCCACCCGGAGAACACGGCGTCGCGGCGGGTGACGGAGAGGATCGGCGGGGACGGCCCTCGGAAGGACATGGGTGAGCCCCCACCTCAACGGCGGGGGCTCACCCATGGAGTCAGCTCACTTGGCGTGGCGCTGGAGCAGCTCCTTGGCCTTCTCCAGGCCGGCGGCCTCGATGTCATAGGAGCCGGTCGCCTTGTAGTGGTCCTCGACCGCGTCCGTGACGCTGTACTCCTCCGGGTTGCCGGGGGGCGTGGACGTCTCCAGGACGTGGAGCAGGTAGGTCTCTCCGGCGGCCAGGGCCTCGGGGGTCTCATGTGCCATGCGAGTCTCTCCTTGCAGTGCTGACGGTGGAGGAAGAGAGCGTATGACACCGCGGCGTCAGGACGCCAGCATCCGCACCGTCGCCAGGTTCCGGGCCGTGCCCACGACGCCGAGGGTCCGCTCGATCCGAGTCAGCGTGAGCGGCGAGTCTCGCACGGTCGTGGCGTGGCGGATCCAGAGGAACCGGCCCACGAGCACCGCGCGGTCCTCCCCCGGGTCCAAGGCCGCGAAGGCCACCGCCCGGCTCGGGTCCGGGACCGCGTCCAGCAGGGTGAGCTGCACCGCCTTCGGCTCCTGCTCCGGCCAGCCCTGCGCCTCGAGCACGGCGAGGGCCTCCCGGAGCTCGGCCGGCGACGTCGCCATCACCGGCACGTCGATGTCCCGCTCAGCCCGCGCCGCGGCGGCCACGGAGGCGGCGACGGCGGCCGGGTCCGCGCCGGCGGGCAGCGTCAGGATCACGTTGCCGCTGGCCTGGACCGTGCGGACGTCCGTGCCGCCGGCCTGCTCGGTCCAGCGGATGAGGTCCACCTTGGGGATGCGGCGGTGGGCGCCCACGTTGATGCCCCGCCAGAGGAGCACGTGGACGTCGCCCAGCGTCGTCGGGGCAGCCATGGTCAGCGCGCCTCGACCAGGTGGGCATAGACCACGCGGTTGTCCTCGAACGTCCGTGTCCACGGGTTGTAGCCGTCGCACGTGATCATGCGCAGCTCCGGGCGCTCGGTGTTCCCGTAGACCTCGTCCGTGGGGAAGTCATCCTTGCCGTACTCCTCGACGCGGCCCACCTCGAAGACGGCCGTGGTGCCGTCCTCGCGCTCCACCGAGACGACGCCCCCCGGCTCGAGCTCCGAGAGGCGGCGGAACACGCCGTCGTTGTTGCCGTACGCGCTCACGTGGCCGAGCAGCACGGCCGGACCGCGCTCTCCGGGCGTGGGCGAATGGATGTACCACGCGGCGGGCGTCCCCGGGTCGCCGGAGGGGACCTCGAGGGCGCCGTCGTCGCGCAGGCCGAGATGCAGCAGCTCTGAGTCCAGGCCGATCTCGGGGGCGGAGACGGAGACGGGCTCGGACGCGGGCAGCACGTCGGGTGCGCCCTCCTCCGCGGCGGCCGTCGACGGCGGCGCGGAGCCAGTCGAGGCGGACGCGCTGGGTGCCGACGCGGGGGAGCTCGCCGAGGCCGAGGCAGGCGGGGTGGACACGGGCGTCGCGCTCGGGGACGGCGCGTCGCCGGAGGACGAGAGGGAACGGCGATACGCGCTCTCACGGACGTCGGCGAAGTGCGGGGAGGACGACGAGGTGGACGGGCTGGGTGCGCTCGTCGCCGGCACGGGCTGGGTCGGCGAGGCCGTCGGGGTCGAGCAGCCCGTGACGAGGAGAGACACGGCAGCCGCGGACGCCCACAGGCGCCCGCGGCGGCGGTCAGGGGATCCGGTCATGCGCGAAGCGTAGGGGATCCGCCGGGAGGGGTGCCGGTGTCAGGCCTGCGCACGACGGCGGGTCGCCACACCGGCGCCGACGACGGCGGCCAGGCCCAGCGCGCCCACGGCCAGGGCGGCGGCGGGATCGGACTCCGGGGCGATGCCGGTGTCCGCGGCGCCGACGGGCACCTTGGTGACCTGCTTCTCCTCGGCCTCCTTCGTGGGCTCGGCCTCCTTGGCGGCGGACGCCGTGATCGCGGCGATCTCCTCGGCGGCGGCCCTCTCCCGGCCCTCGACCTTGATGCCGGTCGCCACGTCGATCTCGCAGCCGATGCCGTCCTGATCGGAGTCCAGGTCGTCGTGGTAGAGGTCCGAGGACTCCTTGATGTTGCCCTTGCCGGCGGCCCACGCGTCCTCGCAGTCGGCGTAGGTGTACGCGGCGTCCGGCTTCGCCTGGTCGCGCGGGTCGTGCGAGGCGGTGGGGGCAGGAGCGGGCTCGGCGGACGGCTTCGTCGCAGGGGTCCACTTGTGGGTGCTGGATCCCTTGGGAGGGTTCACGCACGCGACCTTGTCCCCGTCGCCGTCAAGGCCCTTGCGGAAGCCGGGGGTGTCCGGAGTGATGTGGGAGAGGTTCGCGGCGTAGACCTCCTGGCAGTTCGCATAGTAGGGCGCAGCCGTGGCCGGGGCGGCGGCGAACAGGGACACACCGAGGGCGGCGGTCAGGGTGACGCCGGTGGCGAGCTTCTTCATCGGGATTCCTCCGAGATCGTGGCGGGTGCCGTCCCTCATGCCGTCGTGTGGTGGGGGCGACATCTCGCATTCAAGCCGATCCCTCCAGCGATATCCATTCGACAGCCGGGGTGCCGCACAGGCCCCGATCAGCTGCCTCGCGCACACCGCCGCTTCCTGTGCTCGTCATCACATCCACCGTCTGACCTGGGAAGCTCCCGGCCGCGTCAGGGCCTTAACGTGTCCGGCCCGTCAGTAGCCTGCCTGGATGGACATGGACACGCGCGACCCCCACGCCCCGGCGGACCGGGAGCTGCTGCAGCGCGCCGCGGACGAGTGGCGTGACGCGCTGATCGACGTCGGCGGCACCAACCGCCTGCTGCACTTCCGCAGCACGGCCGCCACGGTGGACCTGGCCCAGGCCGCGCCGGACGCCTACACGGCCCTGCTCGCGGGCGGCGCCGTCCGCCTCTCCCAGCTCTTCCCGGGAGCGGACGCCCACGCCGCCGCGCACCGCGCCTGCACCCAGCTGCACCGCCGGCAGCGCGAGGCCGTGGAGGAGTACGGCGTCCCGGTCACGCACCTCGCGGTCGGCTTCGCCACCTGGCTCGGCGAGTCCGACGCCGCCCCCCGGCCCCACGCGCCCGTGCTGCTGCGCCCGCTGCAGATCGAGCGCACTCGCGGCGCCGGGGAGGGCTGGACGCTCACCCTCACGGACGACGTGCAGGTCAACACCGTGCTGCTGCACGTGCTCGCGCACGCGGGCGCCGAGATCGCCGAGGAGGACCTCCTCGCCCCGCTCGAGGACCTCGGCCCCGAGCAGGGGATGCGCGTGAGCCTCGCCCGGCTGGACGCGCTGGCCGCGGACGTCGAGGGCTTCGCCGTGATGCAGGAGGCCGTCCTCGCCGCCTTCTCGTACCAGAAGCAGCCCATGGTCGCGGACGTCACGGACCTGGACGCCCTGGCCGGCTCCGAGCTGGTCCGGGCCCTCGCCGGCGAGCCGGACGCCATGCGCGGCGCCCGCACGGCCGCCACGGGCGTGCCCGTGGAGCCCTCGTCCCCGGACTACGCGCCCGTGGACTCCGAGTACCTCGTGCTGGACGCGGACGCCAGCCAGTCGTACGTGGTCAACGCGGCACTCGCCGGGCGGAACCTGGTGGTGCAGGGCCCTCCCGGCACGGGCAAGAGCCAGACGATCGCCAACCTGATCGCCGCCCTGATCGCCTCGGGGAAGCACGTGCTGTTCGTGGCGCAGAAGCGCGCCGCCATCACCGCCGTCCTGGACCGCCTGGACCACGTGGGGCTCTCCCACCTGCTGCTGGACCTGTTCGCCGCGGACGGCTCGCGGCGTCTGGTGGCCGAGCAGCTGAAGGCCGCCCTCGAGCGGCCGGAGGAGGACACGGGCCCGGAGGACGTCGCCCTCCACAGTCGGCTCGCCGCCGCCCGTGACCGCCTCGTGGCGCACAAGGACGCCCTCACCGAGCCGCGCCACGGCTGGGGGATCAGCGTGAGCGCCCTGCGCACCGGCACCGCCGGCATCCCGACGGCGGCCCGCACCTCCTTCCGCCTCCCCGCCTCCGCGTTCGGCGACTGGGCGCCCGGCGACCTCGACCGCCACGCCGCGGCACTGGACGAGCTGCATGAGCTCGGCGCCCTGAGCCCGGCCTGGCGCACCGCCCCCGGCTGGCGCCCGGACGCCCTGCGGACGCGCGAGGACGCCCAGCGGCTGCGCGGCCGCGTGCTCGAGCTGCAGCAGCGCCTCGTCGGCCTGACGGACCTGATGCCGCCGCTGGCCCGCGCCGCCGGCTATCCGGCCCCGGCCACGCTCGAGCAGGTCGCGTGGGTCGTCGGGCTGCACGCGGGCGCCGCGCGGCTCGAGCGGCGGGTGCCGGGTCTCGTGCACGCCCCGGACGTGGAGGAGCTCGCCGCCGCCGTCGGGGGCGGCGAGGACGTCGGGTTCTGGCGGCGCCGCGGCCTCAAGCGCCGCGCGCGGGACGTCCTCGAGGGCGTGCCCCGAGAGGAGCACGCCGCCCTCCTGGCCGAGGCGGGGCACCTGCGTTCCCAGTGGCGCGGCAACGGAGCCCCCTCGGCCGCGCCCGCCACCGCCGAGGCCGAGGCCGCCCTCGCCGAGGTGCGCGCGCTGCTCGGCGAGCTCGCCCCCGCGGTGCAGGGCATGGACCTGGAGGGCCTGGGCCTGGAGGAGCTCCAGAAGCGCCTCGCCCGGCTCACCGACGGCGGCCGGGCCAGCGTGCTCGTCCGCTCGGCTGACGCGCGGGCCGCCCTGGCCGCGGCCGGCCTGGACCCGTTCGTGCGGATGCTCGTGACCCGGCTGTCCTCGGGCGAGCCGCTCGACGCCGAGCCCGGGCTCCTGCTGCGCTGGGCCGTGCTGCGCTCCCTCCTCGAGGAGGCCGAGCTGAGCAGCCCGGGCCTCGCGGGCCTGCGGGGCGCGGACCTGGACCGCGCGGCGCGCGCGTACCGCACGGCCGACGTCGCGCACCTGGCCGCCAACGCCACGCGCGTGCGCCGGCGCGCGGCCGAGCACCTCGAGAGGGAGATCGACGCCCACGGGGAGGAGTACGCCCGCCTGGTCACGGAGATCACCCGCAAGCGCACCGTGCGGCCGGTGCGCCAGCTCTTCGAGGACTCCCCCCACGTGATGCGGGCCGCCACGCCCGTGTGGGCCATGAGCCCCCTCCAGGTCTCCCGGCTGCTGCCCGCCGAGCGGTGCTTCGACGTGGTGGTCTTCGACGAGGCGAGCCAGATCAGGCCCGCCGACGCCGTCCCGGCCCTCCTGCGCGCCGGCCAGGCGGTCGTCGCGGGCGACAGCCGCCAGCTGCCACCCACCGAGTTCTTCACCAAGGTCATGGAGGACGCGTCCGAGGACGAGGACGAGGACGTCGCCCTGGACGGGCGCGGCAGCGAGGGCCGTCGGGACGCGCGGCCCCGCGCCGGGAGCCTGACGAAGGACGCCGAGTCCATCCTGGCGGCCATGGACCGGCTGCTGGCCGGCCAGAGCCGCGGCCTCCAGTGGCACTACCGCTCGCGGGACGAGCGGCTCATCGCCGTCTCCAACGAGCACGTCTACCACCGCAGCCTCACCACCTTCCCGGCCGCGGACGCCCAGGACGCCGTGCGGCACGTGGAGGTGCCCGCGAGCCCCGGGATCAACGGCTCCGCCAACAGCCCCGAGGCGGAGGTGGCCGCCGTCGTCGAGCTGGTGCGCGAGCACGTGCGCCGCCATCCCGGGGAGAGCCTGGGCATCATCGCGTTCGGCGCGAAGCACGAGGCGCGGATCGAGGCGGCGCTGTTCCAGGCCATGGCCGAGGACCCGGCGTTCGAGCGCGCCCTGAACGCGCGCACGGACGAGCCGTGGTTCGTGAAGGCCATCGAGCGCGTGCAGGGCGATGAGAGGGACGCGGTCATCCTCAGCGTGGGCTACGGCAAGGGCGCGGACGGGCGGCTGCGCTACTTCTGGGGCCCGCTCCTGCGGGAGGGCGGCGAACGGCGCCTCAACGTGGCCATCAGCCGCGCCAAGCGCCGCATGACCCTGGTGACGAGCTTCAGCCCGGACGACGTCCCCGCGGACGGGCACTCCTCCGCGGGCTTCCAGCTGATGCACCGGTTCCTGCACTTCATGGCCTCAGGGGGCACGCGGCTGACCGGCGGGCCGAGCGGCGGGATCGCGCTGAACCCGTTCGAACTGGACGTGCAGCGCCGGCTCGAGGAGGCCGGCCTGAGCCTGGACGCGCAGGTGGGCGTGGGCGGCTACCGGATCGACTTCGCCGCGCGGCATCCGGAGAAGCCGGGGCGGCACGTGCTGGCCATCGAGGCCGACGGTGCCTCGTACCACTCCGGCCACACCGCCCGGGAGCGCGACCGCCTGCGGCAGTCCATGCTCGAGGCCCGCGGCTGGCGCTTCCACCGCATCTGGAGCACGGACTGGTTCGCGGACGCGGACGCGGAGGTGGCCAAGACGGTGGCGGCGTTCGAGGCGGCGGTGGCGGCCGACGACGCGGGGTGACGGCGCCTGTCCCCGCAGGCTCAGATGCCGTCGGCCTCGGCCGGGGCTCCGGCTCAGCGGTTCCCGGGGAAGCGCGGGTCGACCGCCTCGCCGCCGGGCGCGTGCACCGTGGCGGGGGCGCCCGTCTCATCGGCGCCGCGCGCGCAGCACGAGCTCGAGGTCGAACCGGGCGTCCGGGTCGTCCAGCGCGTCCCCGAAGAGCTCCCGCAGGCGTCCCACCCGGTAGCCCACGGTCTGCGGATGCACGCCCAGCTCCGCGGCGATCGGCGCGCGCTGGCCCCAATGCGTGAGCCAGGAGAGCAGGGTGGCCTCGAGGATCTCGCGCTTGGCCGCGGTCACGCCCTCGAGCGGCGCCAGCACCCGGCCGGCCAGCTGCGCCACCACGCGGGGCTCGGCTCCCAGCACGACGCGGGCGAGGTGGTGCTCGGCCAGCACGGGATCCCCCGTGCCGCCGCTGCTCTGCACCGCGAGCGTGCGCGCCACCCGGTACGAGTGCGGCGCCAGGCCCCACTCCACCGCCGGACCGACGACGGCCGCCGTGCCCGCGAGGAGACGCAGCATCTGCTCGCGCCGGACGCGGGGCGGCAGGGCGTCCACCACCGCGACCACCTCGGACTCCCGCTCGACCACCAGGCCGGTGCGGCCGAGGCGGTGGCGGACGTCCGCGCCGGCCGCGGCCGGGAGGACCACGACGGCCAGACGGCGCGGCAGGCGCCAGTCGGCGAGCGCGGCGAGGCGCTGCACCTCCTTCTCCTCCGCGCCGCCGCGGATGAGCGCGGAGGCGAGGTCGGAGCGGTAGAGCTCGAGCAGACCCGCCTGGGCCGACTGGGCTTGGGCGTAGGCCTGCGCACTCACGGAGGAGAGCTCGTCGATGTACGCCCAGATGGACTCGCCGAGGTCGATCACCACGGACATGTCCATGCCCTGCCGCGCGCACTCGGCCGAGAGGTCACGGAACACGATCCGCGCAGACGTGCGGTACGCCCCGAGGAGGGCGTCCATGCTGCGGCCCTCCCGGAACTCTCCCGCGCCGAGGGTGGCCATGAGGGCGCGGGAGTCGTCGTTGAGGGCGGGCAGGTCCGTGCCGGGCAGGCGCATGAGCTGCTCGAATGCGGTCCGCACCCCGTGGGAGAGGTTGCGGCCGTACTTGCCGTCCCGGGCTTCGGCGTAGGCCGGGATCTGATCCGGGACGTCCTGGATCATGCGCGCCATGACGGCCGGCAGGGCCGGCGCGAGCTTCTCGGGCAGGTCGCCGGGCAGCGACTGCCACGGGGGGCTCCACTCGCCGTCGTCGCTGGTCAGGCCAGGGTGGACGACGGCGGGGGACGAATCGGGGAAGGGGGCGGGGGGCTGGCTCATCATTGTCTCCTCATGATGAAGAACGTCCCTCGATCGTACGTCCAGCGAGAAGAAACACAGCGTGTCCCGCCATACGCTTGGGCCATGGCCGGACCGACCCTGCTGACCCGCATCGCCTCGGTGCTGCTGCATCCCCTGACCCCCGAGGACGTGCTCGGACTGCTGGACCCCGTGCGCTCGTCGCGCCAGCTGCGCGGCGTGGTCACGGCCGTCACGCGCGAGACCGCCGGCACCGCCACGATCGCCTTCCGCCCCGGACCGGGCTGGACGGCGCACGACGCCGGCCAGTGGGCCCGCATCGGCGTGGACGTGGACGGCGTGCGCCAGTGGCGCTCCTACTCGCTCTCCGCCCCTGCCGGCGCCGACCCGGAGATCACGGTCTCGGACATCGGGGTGGTCTCGGGCACCCTGGTGCGCGGCACCAAGCCCGGGGACGTCCTCTTCCTGGACCTGCCCGAGGGCGACTTCACGCTTCCAGAGGAGCCGCGCCCCCTGCTCATGCTCACGGCCGGCTCGGGCCTCACACCCGTGATGTCCATGATCCGCACGCTCGTGCCACGCCGGGCCGACGCCGACGTCGTGCTGATCCACTCCTCCCGCACCCCGGAGGACGCGCTCTTCCGCGAGGAGCTGGCCGAGCTCGCAGACCAGTTCCCCGGCCTGACGGTGCACCACCGCTACACCGCCACGGACGGGCGCCTGGACCTCACCACCCCCGCCGATCTCGAGGCCCTGTGCCCGGACTGGCGCGAGCGGGCCGCGTACGCGTGCGGCCCGGCCGGCCTCCTGGACGCCGCGGAGGCACTGTGGTGCGCGCACGCCGGCGAGGACCTGCGCATCGAGCGCTTCCGCGCGGACCTGACCGCCGGCGTCGCCGGGGCGGGCGGGCGCGTGACCTTCGAGCACTCGGACGTGGAGGCGGACGCCCCGGGCGACGTGCCCCTGCTCGAGGTGGCGGAGGACGCCGGCGTGGCCGCGCCCAGCGGCTGCCGCATGGGCATCTGCCACGCCTGCCTCACTCCGCTGCGCTCCGGCCAGGTCACGGACCTGCGCACGGGCGAGGTCCACGGCGACCCCGGTGAGCTCATCCAGACCTGCGTGAGCGCGGCCGCCGGGCCCGTGAGCCTGGCCGTGTGAGCCCGGCCGACCCCCTCCCTGCCCCTTCGACATCCATCCATCGCCTCCCGAACCGTCAGGAGACCACCGTGACCCAGACACTCCCCCGCCCCGCCGGCGCCACCGCCCCCGCAGACCCCGCCCTCGCGATCCCGGGCACCACCGTCCGCGGGCGCCAGGCCCGCGTCCTCCCCGACGACCGCCCGGACACCACGAGCTGGGCCCCGCGCGGCGGCGAGGCCGACCCCGCGAAGAGGGCCGCGCCGAAGGCCCGCCCCGGGATGCTGGCCACCGAGGGCGGCCCCACCGTGCGCCCGCCGGCCGCCGCACACCTGAGCGACGAGCAGGTGGCCGAGCTGGGCCGCGAGCTCGACGCGATCCGCGACGAGGTGCTGGCCTCGCGCGGCGCGAAGGACGCTGCCTACATCCGCCGCGTCATCCGCCTGCAGCGCTGGCTCGAGGTGGGCGGACGCACGCTGCTGCTGAACGCGAAGAACCGCGCCGCGTTCGTCGCCGGCATCGCCATGCTGACCACCGGCAAGATCATCGAGAACATGGAGATCGGCCACAACGTCCTCCACGGCCAGTGGGACTGGATGCGCGATCCGGACATCCACTCCACCACGTGGGAGTGGGACTTCGTCACGCCGTCGTCGGCCTGGCAGAACACCCACAACGACGCGCACCACCGCTGGACCAACGTCATCGGCAAGGACACGGACGTGGGCTACAACCTGCTCCGGATGGACGAGTCCGAGCCGTGGCAGCCCCGCCACCTCCTCAACCCCGTCCTCAACGCGGCCCTCGCCCCGATCTTCGAGTGGGGCATCGCCCTGTACGACCTGGAGCTGTCCAAGTTCCAGGCCGGAGAGAAGTCCTGGGCGGAGATGCGCCGGGACCTGGCGTCGGTGGCCGTGAAGGCCTCGCGCCAGGCCGCGAAGGACTACCTGGCCACGCCGATCGTGGCCGAGGCCCTCACCGGCTCCGGCAGGGCCGCGGTCAAGGCCACCCTCATCTCCGTCGTGCTGCGCAACATCTGGGCACACTCGGTGATCTTCTGCGGACACTTCCCCGACGGCGTGGAGACCTTCACGGAGGAGATGGTGGAGGGCGAGACGCGCGGCGACTGGTACGTGCGCCAGATGATCGGCTCCGCCAACATCTCCGGCTCGAAGCTTATGCACTTCATGACCGGCAACCTCTCCCTGCAGGTGGAGCACCACCTGTTCCCAGACCTGCCCTCGAACCGGTACGCCGAGGTGGCACCCAAGGTCCAGGACATCTGCCGGCGCTACGGCCTGCCCTACACCACGGGGCCGTTGCACAAGCAGGTCGGCTCGGCGTGGGCCAAGGTCTTCCGGCTCGCCCTGCCGTGATCGGCTGACTCCCCCGACGGCCGGGCGGGCGGGGACCTCCCCGCCCGGTCTGAACACGGGGACCGGATCTGCGTCCTGGACGCAGATCCGGTCCCCTTCGTGCGATCCGGCCCCGCTCAGCCCTGACGCTCGGCGAGCTCCGCGAGGCGGTCGATCGAGGCGCCGAGCTGCTCCGGGCCGGTGCGCAGCGCGCGCGGGATGCGCTTCGGGTCGGTGAGGCGGTCCCACTCGTAGGTGTGGGTGACGCGGCAGAGCTGCTGATCCCCGATCCCCTCGACCTCCCAGCGCCACAGCTGGCCGAACGGCTCCTCGCGGGGCATCCCGGGCTTCCAGGCGATGCGGCGGCCCTCCTCGAACTCGACCACGTGGTTCGCGCGGTCCACGCCCTTCTGCAGGGTCATGACGAACACGTCCCCGACGGCGGTCACCCGCTGCCCGGGGGCGGCTTCAGCCAGGTTGTCGTTGCCGTCCCACTCGGGCTGGCGGGAGGGGTCCGCGATCAGCTCAAAGACGACGCCGGCCGGCGCGTCGACGTGACGGGTCGCGGACACGACGCGGTCCTCGGGGGCGGGCAGGGCGGTCTCGTCGATGTGCTCCATGGCGTCAGGGTAGGGGTGCACCGCCGCCGTGGGCCATGCCCTCCGCACGCGGGCGAGGAGCGCTCGCACGACCCCGGCTCCTCACCCCCTACCCTCGTGAGCATGACGTCCCGGCTGCGCCTCCTCCTGACCACCGCGATCGTCCCGGTGTTCTGGGGCTCCACCTACGTGGTGACGCGGCAGTGGCTGCCCGCGGACCTGCCCCTCACCGGCGCTGCGATCCGGGCCCTGCCGGCCGGGCTGATCCTGCTCGCCCTGACCCGGCGCCTCCCCCGCGGGGCGTGGTGGTGGAAGTCCGCACTGATCTCCTTCCTGACCATGGGCGGGTTCTTCGTGCTCGTGTACGTCTCCGGCTCCCGCCTGCCCAGCGGCGTGGCCGCCACGCTCATGGCCTCCGGGCCGCTGGTGATGGTGGTGCTGGGCCGCCTGCTGCTCCGCGAGCGAGCGCCGCTGATGGCGTACGTCGGCGCCGTCGTCGGGATCCTCGGTGTGGCCCTGCTGGCCGGCAGCGCGATCGCCACCCTGGATCCCATGGGCGTGGCGGCCGCGCTGACCGGCGTGCTGACGTCGTCGCTGGGGTACGTGCTGACGAAGCGGTGGAGTCCGCCCGTGGACTCGCTGACGTTCAGCGCGTGGCAGCTGACCCTGGCCGGCGTGATGCTGGCACCGGTGGCGCTGGCCGTGGAGGGCCCGCCACCGCCCCTGGGCCTGCCCGCCGTCCTGGGGTTCGCGTACATGGGCCTGATCGCGACCGGGCTGGCCTACGTGCTGTGGTTCCGGGGCCTCGCGGCGCTGCCCGCCCGGACGGTCGGGATCCTGGGGCTGCTCAACCCCCTGACGGGCGTCCTGCTCGGCGCCGCCGTGGCCGGGGAGATGCTCAGCCCCCTGCAGGCACTCGGGGCGGCGGTCATCCTGCTCGGCGTGGGTCTCGGGCTCATGACGACGCCGCGGGTGCTGCGACGGCGGCCCGCCTGACCGGGCCCGCCGCCGTAGACTCGAGACATCCGCCGTCATCGGCGCGGCCCGCCGGTGACCTGGTCCTTCCGAGGGAGCCCGCGCCGTGACCGACCACCCAGGCACGCCGACCGCCACCGCCCATCCCGTCCCGTGGACGCGGACCACCGCAGCCGAGGCCCTCGCGCACTTCGGCGTGGACGGCCAGGTGGGGCTGAGCTCCGCCGAGGTCCTCCGCCGCCGCGCGGAGCACGGCGCCAACGAGCTCGAGGCCTCGGCCGCCGAGTCGTCCTGGCGCCGATTCCTGAGGCAGTTCGCCGATCCGCTGATCCACCTGCTGGCCGCCGCCGTCGTGATCTCCGTGGTGGCCTGGTTCTTCGAGGGCGCGCACGGCGCCCCCGTGGACGCGATCGTGATCGCCGTGATCATCGTGTTCAACGCGCTCCTGGGCTACGTGCAGGAGGCGCGCGCCGCGGACGCGGTGGCCGCGCTGCAGGGGATGGCGGCGGTGATGGCCACGGTGGTCCGTGACGGCCACACCGTGCAGGTGCCGGCCGCCGACGTCGTCCCCGGGGACGTGCTCGCGCTCGCCGAGGGCGACTCCGTGGCCGCCGACGCCCGCCTGATCGCCTCCTCCTCCCTGCACATCGCCGAGGCCGCGCTGACGGGCGAGTCCGCCCCGGTCGGCAAGGGCCCGGCCCCGATCCCGGGCGAGGTCAGCCTCGGCGACCGGGCGAACATGGTCCACAAGGGCACGGCCGTGACGCAGGGCGTGGGCACCGCGGTGGTCACCGCCACGGGCATGGAGACCGAGATGGGGCACATCGCGCGGCTGCTCAGCTCCACCGAGAAGAAGGCCACTCCGCTCACGCGGGAGATCGACGCCCTCGGCCGCACGCTGGGGATCGCCGTCATCGGGATCGCGGTGGTGGTGATGGCGGCGATCGCGATGACGAGCGGCATCCACTCCGTGCGCGAGGCGGTGGACGTGCTGATCGTGGGCGTCTCGCTCGCCGTCGCCGCGGTGCCGGAGGGGCTGCCCGCCATCCTCTCCGTGGTCCTCTCCCTCGGCGTGACGGCCATGAGCCGGCGCAACGCGATCGTGAAGAACCTCTCCTCCGTGGAGACGCTGGGCTCCGCCTCCGTGATCTGCTCCGACAAGACCGGCACCCTCACCCGCAACGAGATGACCCTGCAGGCCGTCCGCGCCCCCTCCGGGCAGGCCCGCCTCAGCGGCGTGGGCTACGCGCCGGAGGGCCGCGTGCTCCTGGACGACGGCGTCGACCTGCTCGCCGCCGACGCCGCGCACCCCCTGCGCGAGGAGGGCGTCGCGCTGCTGTGCGGCGGCTCGCTCGCCTCCAATGCCGAGGTGCGCCGGGACGACGACGGCGCCTGGTCCGTGCTGGGCGACCCCACGGAGGCCGCGTTCGTGGTGGCCGAGCGCAAGGCCGGCCTCGAGGAGGCCCGCGCCGCGCGCTTCACCCGGGTGGCCGAGGCGCCGTTCACGTCCGAGCGCAAGATGATGTCGGTCGTCGTGACGGACGGAGAGCGGGACGGTGCCCCCCTGCTCGTCGCGAAGGGCGCGCCGGACGTGCTGCTCCAGCACTGCACCCGCGTGCGCAGGGGTGACGAGGTGCTCGCGCTCGGGGAGCCCGACCGCGCCTCGGCGGCGCGCGACGTGCAGGAGCTCTCCGACCAGGCGCTGCGCACCCTCGCGGTGGCGTACCGCCGGCTCGAGCCCGCCGAGCTCGAGGCCGCCCGGGCGGCGGACGGGACCCTCGACGGCGAGGCCCTGCGCGGCCTCGAGGAGGAGCTCGTGTTCGTGGGCACCGCCGGGATCATCGACCCGGCCCGCGCCGAGGCCGCCGACGCCGTCGCCACCGCCCGCGGCGCCGGGATCCGGGTGGTCATGATCACGGGCGACCACCCGGCCACCGCGCTGCGGATCGCCCAGGAGCTGGGCATCGCCGAGCCCGGCGACCGCGCCCTCTCCGGGCCGGAGCTCGAGGCGATGGACGCCGAACAGCTGCGCGCCGCCGTGCGGGACGTGGCCGTCTACGCGCGCGTCTCCCCCGAGCACAAGCTGCGGATCATCGGGGCGCTGCAGGCCGACGGGGCCATCGTCTCCATGACTGGCGACGGCGTGAACGACGCACCGGCCCTCAAGAAGGCGGACATCGGCGTGGCCATGGGCATCACGGGCACCGAGGTGTCCAAGGAGGCCGCGGACATGATCCTGGCCGACGACGACTTCGCCACGATCGTTGCCGCCGTGCGGCAGGGCCGGGTGATCTTCGAGAACATCAAGAAGTTCCTGCGCTACCTGCTCTCGTCCAACACGGGCGAGGTGCTCACCATGTTCTTCGGCGTGATGCTCGCGGGGTTCCTCGGCCTGACCGGGCACGGGCCCGGCGTGGTGGTGCCGCTGCTGGCCACGCAGATCCTGTGGGTCAACCTCGTGACGGACTCCGCGCCCGCCCTCGCCATGGGGATCGACGCGGAGGGCGACGACGTGATGGCCCGCCCGCCGCGCCGGGCGACCGACCGCGTGATCGACCGCCGCATGTGGGGCGGGATCCTCACGATCGGCGCCGTGATGGCCGCGGTCACCCTCCTGGCCCTGGACAGCCAGCTCCCGGGCGGCCTGCTGGCCGGCTCCGGCACCGTGGTGGACGCCCAGACCTGCGCGTTCACCACGCTCGTGCTCGCGCAGCTCTTCAACGCCCTGAACTCCCGCTCCGAGACCACCTCCGCCTTCCACCGCATGTTCCACAACCGCTGGCTGTGGGCGGCGATCGCCTTCGGCGTGCTCTCCCAGGTGCTCGTGGTGCACGTGCCGTTCCTGCAGACCGCGTTCGGCACCACGGCGCTGGATGCCGGCCAGTGGCTGATGTGCCTCGGCCTGGCCTCCGTGGTGCTGTGGTTCGACGAGCTGCGGAAGCTGGTGCTGCGGGCCCGCCCGTGAGGCGCAGTTCGCCGTCGTCGGTGACGCCGCCGGCCGGCAGCGGCGAGGCGAACCACGCGGGCGGATCCAGATCCACCATGGCGATCGCCGGGTGGGCGAACGCGAGGTGCGCCCCGGCGCGGCGGCGCGGCCCGCATACTGGGGGCCATGCCCGTTCAGCGTCCTGCCGGCTCCCCCACGCCCCGCACCGTCCACCTCGGCACGTCCGGGGAGCTCGCCCGGATCCTGCCCGACGAGCACGACGACGGCTGGGTCCTCGAGATCGGCGGGGCCGTGCAGTCCCACGTGGACCTCGAGCACCCGGGGCGCATCCGGTACGAGTACCTGCGCCGGATGGCGAACGTGCTCGACGCCGCCTTCCCGGCGGGCGAGCCGGTCCGCGTGCTGCACCTGGGCGCCGGCGCGTTGACGCTGCCCCGGTACGTGCAGGCCACCCGGTCCGGCTCGGAGCAGACCGCGGTGGACCTGGACCGTGAGCTCGTCTCCTTCGTGCTCGCCGAGCTGCCGATGCCGGACGGCACGCGGCTGGAGTCGGTCGTGGCGGACGCGCGCCTGGCCGCCGTCGACCTGCTGATGGACGGCGCGCGCTTCGACGCCGTCGTGCTGGACATCGGCACGGACGCGGAGGGCACCGCCCACCTGAGCGGCGCGGAGTTCTACGGCGAGCTGCTGGGGCTGCTCGACGACGGCGGCGTCCTGCTCGTGAACGTCGGCGACGACGACGGCCTGCGCCTCCTCGGCCCGCAGATCGACGCCCTCGAGGAGGCGGCCGCCGAGGCCGGAGCGCCCGGGCCGTGGACCCTCGCGGACGCCGGGATGCTCGAGCGGCGCGCGCTCGGCAACGCGGTGCTGGCCGCCGGCCCGGCGCTCGTCGTCGACGGGCTGCGGGACCGCCTCGCCGCCGCAGGGCCGCACCCGGCGGCGGTGCTGGACGGGGCGGAGTCCGCCTCCCTCGCGGAGCGGCTCACGCGGGGCTGAGCGGACTCCGGCGCGCGGCGGCGGCCATCCCTGGCCTCAGTCCTGCGGCCGGGGCCAGGGATGGCCGCGCCACGTCTCGGCGCCCTCGTTGAAGCGCCGCAGCAGCCGGGTGAAGTCGGCGACGTCCTCCTCCGGCCAGTCGGCGACGACGTGCTCGACGGCGCCCCGCCGGGTGGCGAGCTCCTCGGCGAGCCGGGCCCGGCCGTCGTCGGTGGGCCGGTGGCGCCGGGCCGGGCCCCCGCCCGGGTCGGCGATGCGCTCGACCAGCCCGGCCTTCATGGCGGCGGCCACCTGCCGGTGCACCGTGGAGACGTCCAGGTCGAAGGACTCGGCGAGCTCGGCGATGGTCATGGGGCCGCCCGCCTCAAGGCGCGCGAGGAGGAGGGTGGCGCTGCGCTCGAGCACGCTCGTGCGGCCATGGGGCGCCACGCCCTGGGCCGCCACCCGCTGCAGGAGCATGTGCTCGTAGACGATCCCGCGCACCGGATCGGCCCACGCCGCCTCGGGTTCTTGCATCATGCAAAAGATGCTACCTTTTGCATCATGCAAACTGCCGAGCGGGAGCGCATCGCCTCCCCCACCTTCGTGCTCGCGTGGGTGGTCTCCTTCCTCCAGTTCGTCGTGTTCTACGCGCTCGTCACCACCATGGCCCTCTACGCCGTGCGCCAGTTCGCGGCGTCCGAGGCCGGTGCGGGGCTCGCGTCGAGCTCCTTCGTCATCGGAGCCACGCTCGCCCGGATCGTCACCGGCCACGTGGTGGACCGGTTCGGCCGCCGTCGGGTCCTGCTGGTCGCGCTCGCCGTCGTCGTGGTCTCGTGCGCGCTGTACCTGCCGGCCTCGTCCCTGCCGGCACTCATCGTCGTGCGCATGCTGCACGGTGCGGCCTACGCGTTCGCCAGCACGGCCGTGATGGCCGCGGCGCAGTCCGCCATCCCGGCCTCCCGACGCGCGGAGGGCACGGGCATCCTGGCCCTGGGCACCACGCTCGCCACCGCGATCGGCCCCGCCCTGGGCCTCTTCCTCGTCGGCTCTGCCGGCTACGGATGGCTGTTCTGGACCACGCTCGGCGTGACCGTGGCCAGCCTGCTCCTCGCCCTCGCCCTGGGCGAGCACCCCGCGGCCGCCCCGGCCCCGGCCCCGGCCCCGGCCCCGGCCGGCGTGGACCACGGCGAGGCCCTCACCCCGGGCGAGGAGGGCGCGAGCGAGGTGCCCGTCGAGCATCCGGCGCCCGCGGTCGGCTTCCGCCTGCGCTCCGTGCTGCACCCGGCGGTGGTGCCGATCGCCGGGTTCATGCTCATCGTGGGCCTGGCCTACTCCGGGGTCATCACCTACCTCGACGCCTACTCCGTGGACCGCGGGCTCACGGCCGGAGCGGGGTTCTTCTTCCTCGCCTACGCGGCCGCCATGCTGCTGATGCGCCTGACCCTCGGCACGGTGCAGGACCGCCGCGGCGACGACGTCGTGGTGTACCCCGCGCTGGTCTGCTTCCTCGCCGCGCTGCTGCTGCTGGCGACTGCCACGCAGGACTGGCAGGTGGTGGTGGCCGGCGCCCTGAGCGGCCTGGGCTACGGCACGCTCATGCCGGCGGCGCAGGCGATCGCCGTCAACGCCGTGCCGGCCCACCAGCTCGGCGCCGGCATCTCCACGCTCATGCTGTTCGCCGACGTCGGCCTGGGCCTGGGGCCGGTCGCCCTCGGCGGGCTCGTGGCCGCGGCCGGCTACGGGGCGATGTACGCCGTGCTCGCGGCGGCACTCGTGGTCGGCTGCGTGTACTACTTCGCGGTGCACGGCCGGAAGCACGGCCGGAACGGGACCGCCGCCGCCCGCTGAGGCGGCTCGACGGCCCGGGCGCCAGGACGGCTCAGTGCTCGTGGTCGGGGCGCAGCGCGGTGCAGACGCACGCCCGATTGCCGTCGGCGTCCTCGATCACCCAGAACGAGGGCGCGGAGGCGTCGCTGAGCAGAGTGGCCCCGGCGTCGAGGGCGGCCTGCAGGCGGGCCTCCGCCTCCTCCGGGGCCACCCACACGTCCAGGTGCCAGCGCTGCTCCACCTCGGGGGCGGGCAGGGCGTGCTCCCCGGTGGAAGCCTCGCCCTCCGGGCCCTGCCACCACATCGACGGCGTCTGCCCGCTCGGGTCGGCGAGGTCGCCGTCCCCCGTGACATCGGCGCCGAACAGCGCCGCGTAGATCCGCGCCTGGGCCGCCCCGCGCGCGGTGTCGAGGGCGAGCTCCAGCTGGGTCAGGCCGGCGACGTCGGCGCGCACGCCCAGCTCCCGGGCGATCCCGCTGATGCGCCGGGCCATGCGGAGGTCGCGGGAGGTGACCCCGCCGACGTCGTGGCTGGCGAGCGTGAGCACCACGTCCGTGTAGGTGAGCGTGAGCTCGGGGTGGTGGTCGGCGTCCTGCGCCGCGGCGCCGATCCGGGCGGCGAGCTCGAGGCCGGTGGCGTAGTCCGCCGGGGTGAAGCGCGCCTTGAGGCGGCCGGCGAGCAGGCGCCAGTCCTCCAGGCCGGCGTCGGCCACCTCGGCGGTGCGCAGGAGGCGGCGGGGGTCCGTGACGGGGGTCTCACTCATGACGTCATCGTGCCACCGGGAGGTGGCCCCGGAGGAGACTGGGGGCACCATGGATCGCGTGAGCACCCTTCCCCCGACCTCCGCACGACGTCGGGCCGCCCTGGCGTGCGCCGCGGCCCTCGTGCTGGTGCTGGGACTCGGCGTCCGCCTCCTGCTCCACGGTGTGTGGACCGGGCCCGCCGGCGACGCCCTCTATGCGGTGCTCGTGTACCTCGTGGTGGCGTTCGTGCTGCCGCGGCAGAGATCCCTCACGGTGGGCGGCGTCGCGTTCGCGGCCTGCGCGGCGATCGAGCTGTTCCAGCTCACGGGCCTGCCCGTGGCGTGGGCGCAGGCCTTCCCACCGGTGCGGCTGGTGCTGGGGACGACGTTCGTGGCGGGCGACCTGCTGCTCTACGCGCTCGGCTGCGCGGCGGCCGCCCTGGCTGACGCGGGGGTGCGGGCGCGTCGGCGGTGAGGCGGGGGTGCGGGCGCGTCGGCGGTGAGGCGGGGGGCGCAGGCGCCTCGCCTGTGCACCCGAGGGTCGACGCGAGGCCGGGGTGAGACGACCCGGGCCGTTCCCCGGGGGGAGGGTGCTCCCTCGAGAATTGCCATGGGCTATCCGATCTAGCCCATGGCATTTCTCAACCGACACCCCCACCCCGGCCCACAGGGTCGCCCACCAGGCGGAGCGTCGCCGCGTAGGCGAGGTGGTCGGACGCACCGACCCGCAGCGTCGCGCAGTCGACCACCTCGACGTCGGGGGTGACGAGCACGTGGTCGATCGGGGTGCGGAGCCAGGCGGGCCGCTCGGCCGGCCACGTCCCCTCCGGGCTCCCGGGGCACTGCGCCGCCGTGTCCACCAGTCGCGTCCGGGCCGCCAGCGGCCCGTGCCGGAGAGTGGCGTTGAGGTCGCCGGCGAGGATCAGTGGCCCGCCGTCCGCCACGGCATCGGCGTCTGCGACGGCCAGCCTCTCCAGGTCGGCGCGCCACGCATCCATCAACCGGGGCACGGGCGGGGCGGTGTGCACCCCGAGGATCGCGGGGAGGACGCTGTGGGGGCCGGGGTCCTCAGACGCCGGGCTGGCAGGGTCGAGGCGGACCGCGCCGAACGTCGTCGGGACCGGGTCCCCGGGGGTGACGGCCCCGAGGCGTGCGTGGACGGCGATCGTCGTCGGCGCGACCCCTGCGGGCCGGCCGGCACTGAATCCGGCCTCGGTCGCCGAGTGGACACCCCCGGCGAAGCCCGTCCCCGCCACGGCCCGGCGGACGCGGTCCGGTGAGGCCTCCGGCAGCACGAGGACGTCCGGGTCGAGGTGGGTCACGAGCCGGTCGACGTCCGCCGCGGTCAGGGTGTCGAGGCTGTTGAACACGGTGACCCGCAGCATCGGACCCGTGTTCCCGACGGCGCCGGCCGGGCCCACGGACCAGGGCGGCCCCACCGGGAACGCGCTCAGCAGGACGCCCAGCAGCATCAGCGTCACGGCCGGTCCGGCGACGACGGCGCTGACCCGCGGGCTCACGCGCCGCGCCCGGGCCGCGGAGAGGAGGAGCGCCGCCAGGCCCAGGACGACGGCGGACGCGCCGAACACCCCCGGGAACGCGAGCGCCTGTGCCACGGGGATCCGCGTGCCCAGCCACTGCCCCGGCGCGCTGCCCGGGGCGAGGACGACGACGCTGGCCGCGAGGAGGACGGCCCAGAGGGTGGCGACGGCGATCCGGCCCAGGAGCGTCATGGGTCAGATCAAGCCGAGCCCGGTCAGCTTCGCGGCGGTGGTGTCCATGGGCCCAGGGTAGGCCGCGCCCCGCCGACCGCCCCGCGCGGACACGCCAGGTGGTGCTGGCCGCACGCCCGCACGGCGCCCCCACGCCCGAGGACTTCCGCCTCGAGACCGTGGACCTCCCCCCGCTCGAGGAGCGGTCAGGTGCTCGTGGCCAACGCCGTGATGTCCGTGGACCCGTACATGCGCGGCCGCATGAACGACGTGAAGTCCTACGTGCCCCCGTTCCAGATCGACGCCCCGCTCGAGGGCGGCGCCGTCGGCACGGTGATCGATTCCCGGAACGCGGACCTGCCCGTGGGCGCCCCCGTCCTCCACCAGCTCGGCTGGCGCGAGCACAGCGTGCTGGCCGGCCAGGACGCCACCGTCGTGGACACCGACGCCGCCCCCGACGGCATCGACGTCTACTTCGACAACGTGGGCGGGGAGCACCTCGAGGCCGCGATCGGCGGCATGAACCGCGGCGGCCGCGCGGCCCTGTGCGGGGCGATCTCGCAGGACAACAGCACGGAGACGCCGCCGGCCCAGCGGGGCCTGCTCAGATCGTCGCGGAGCGGCGGGCGGCGGCGGTCATCGCCGCGAGGCGCTCGCCCACGCGGGCGTCGGCCGGGTCCAGTGCAGGCTTGAGCGCGGCGGCCACCTCCCGCGCCACCTCCCCCAGCGATGCGGCATCCTGCGTCACCCAGGCGCGCAGGCTCAGGTGGGCGCGCATCCACGCGGTGAGCTCGTCCTCGGATTCGGGGGTGAGCGCGAAGCCCTCCCCGGCGGCGCCCGGGCTGGTGGGCTCCACGTCCAGGTCGAGGGTGTCCGCGAGCAGGGCCGCGAGCGCCTGGCGGACGGGTGAGGCGGCGGTGCGGCCGGACTGGAAGGCGACGCGCGCCCGTCGGCACTGCAGGCTCTCGTCGGCGGCGTCCACGGCGAGGACGTCGGTGGCGACGCCCAGGGCAGCGCGGGCCTCGTCGTCCGCCACGACGGCGACGATGCCCGGCACGGCGGGAGCGGCGGTGAGGAACTCGGCGTACCGCATGCCCGGCACGGCGGCGAGCACGGCGAGGGCGTCGGCGGTCTGGGTCGTCTCGGGTGCGGTGGTCGTCATGGAGACAGAGTGAATCGCCGTTCACCGAGCGGGCGATCCCCATCCACGATGTGAGACGTTGTTTCGCATGGTGATCATGTGTCGGCGTCATGGACGGGGGGGCATGAGCCTGCGCCTTCCCGGGGGCGTACCCTCACTGTCATGCAGACGCGCGCGCAGTGGTGGACCGCCTGAGGGCGGCCCCTGTCACGCGCACCTGACACACGAGCCGCCCGCCTGCCGGGCGGCTCTTCGCATGAGCGGCTCCGGCGGGCACCACCCACCAGGAGGACCCCATGACGCACCGCAATCCCGAGGACAACGCCCTGAGAACCGCCGCGGACATCGCCGGCGCCGACACCACCGCCGGTGTGCCGGACGCCGCCGAGCCCCGCACCCTCGCCGAGGCCACGGACCTCGTGCACACCCCGGACCTCGCGCCCTCCGAGGACGGCATGTTCGGCACCTACGGCGGCGCGATCCTGCCGCCCCCGCTGGCCGGCCCCATGCGCGAGGTCGCCGAGGCCTACGCGGAGGCACGCCATGACCCCGCGTTCTACGCCGAGTACGCCCGCCTGCTGCGCGACGTCGTCGGGCGCCCCTCCCCGCTGACCCCGCTCGAGCGCCTCTCCGACGAGCTCGGCGGAGCGCGGATCGTCCTCAAGCGCGAGGACCTGAACCACACCGGCGCGCACAAGATCAACCACACCCTCGGCGAGGTCCTGCTGGCCAAGCGCATGGGCAAGCACAGCGTCATCGCGGAGACCGGCGCGGGCCAGCACGGCGTGGCCCTGGCGACGGCGGCCGCGCTCGTCGGCCTGGACTGCGAGATCCACATGGGCGCGATCGACGTGGCCAAGCAGCACCCGAACGTGGTGCGCATGCGCCTGCTCGGCGCCAAGGTCGTCTCCGTGGAGAAGGAGGGCCGCTCCCTCAAGGAGGCCGTGGACTCCGCGTTCGACGCCTACGCGCAGAACCCGGACAGGTACCTCTTCGCGATCGGCTCCGTGGTGGGCCCGCACCCCTTCCCCACGATGATCCGTGACTTCCAGGCCGTCGTCGGGCGTGAGGCCCGCGCGCAGTTCCAGGCGCGCTTCGGCGCGCTGCCGGACGCCGTCGTCGCGTGCGTGGGCGGCGGGTCCAACGCGATGGGCGCGTTCACCGCGTTCCTCGACGACGCCGACGTGCGGCTGGTGGGCGTGGAGCCCGGAGGCCGCTCCGGGGCCAAGGGCGAGCACGCGATGACGATGGGCAGGGGCGTGGACGGCGTCATCCACGGCATGGCCACGAAGGTGCTCCAGGACGAGGCCGGCGTGCCGGACCCCGTGCACTCGATCGCCTCGGGGCTGGACTACCCGGGCGTGGGCCCGCAGCACGCCCGCTTCGCGCAGCTCGGCCGCGTGGAGTACGTGGCGGAGGACGACGCCGCGGTGCTGGACGCGTTCCAGCGGCTCGCGAAGCTCGAGGGCATCATCCCGGCGCTCGAGTCCTCCCACGCGGTGGCGCGGGCGATCCGCATGGCCGCGGAGATGGGCACCGACCAGCGCATCCTGGTGAACCTCTCCGGCCGCGGGGACAAGGACGTCGACTACGTCGCCGAGAAGCTGGGCATCACGGGCGAGGCGGACGAGACGGTGCGCTGAGCCGACCGTCGTGCCCGCCGCGCCCCGGAAGCTCGGAGACGGCGGCGAGCGCCGTGGGGGCGCCGGCGTCCGGCAGGGAGATCCTCTCGAGCCCCGGCACCTGGCCCGCAAGCCAGTCGAACCAGTGCGCGTGGACGTCCGAGTCGAAGCCGTGCACCAGGACGACGCGGTCGAAGACGCCGCCGCGCGGGAGGACGAAGGGGAGGAGACGTCGGAGCCCATGCGCCGGACGCTGGGGCAGCTCCCGCAGGCCAGGTCACCCGGGGTCATCCGGCACGCCGCGGGGCCTGTCGCCGCACGGGTGTCCTGTGGTCCGATGGCCCCATGAGCCTCCGCCTCTCGCACACCACCTGGGACGCCCTGGACCCCTATGCGATCGCCGAGTTCTGGCGCGAGCTGATGGGCTGGGAGATCACCGAGCCCGATGCCTACGAACCGGGATCGGACGAGTGCTACCTCGTCACGCCGCACGGGTACACGGTCCTCTTCTACCGCGTCCCGGACGCCAAGACGGTCAAGAACCGCGCCCACATGGACCTCGCCGTCGAGGGCGGCTCCACCCGCGATGCCGAGGTCGAGCGCGCCCGGGGCATGGGCGCCGCTATGGTCGACGACCGTCGCGCCGACCTCGGATGGGCCGTCATGGCCGACCCGGAGGGCAACGAGTTCTGCATCCTCGACATCGGCGACTGACCGTCCGCACCGGCGGCCCGAACGTGACGACTCGTTCCGTGGGGGTGGTTCAGCCGATCACGGCGTGGGCATGCCGCCGGTGACCGCGATGGTCGCGCCCACCACGTAGGAGGACTCGGGCGAGGCCAGGAACACGTAGGCCGGGGCGAGCTCGGTCGGCTGGCCGGCGCGGCCCAGCGGCGTGGACTGGCCGAACTCCGGCAGGTCCTCGGGCTGCTGGCCGCCCGAGGGCTGCAGCGGCGTCCAGATGGGGCCGGGCGCCACGGCGTTCACGCGGATGCCCTTCGGGGCGAGCTGCTGGGCGAGGCCCTTGGTGAAGGTGTTGATCGCGGCCTTCGTGGCCGCGTAGTCCACGAGCTTCTCCGGCGGCATGTAGGAGACCACGGAGGTCGTGTTGATGATCGTGGCGCCCGGCTTCAGGTGCGGCAGGGCGGCCTTGACCAGGCGGAACTGCGCCAGGATGTTGACGTCGAAGGTGGCCTCGAGCTGCTCGTCGGTGATGTCCTCGATCGACTCCTGGGCCACCTGCTTGCCGCCGTTGTTGACCAGGATGTCGAGGCCGTCGAGCTCCTCCACGGCCTTCGCCACGAGGTCCTTCGCGAACTGCTTGTCGCGCAGATCGCCCGGGATCGTCACGGCCTTGCGCCCGGCGGCCTCGATGACCTCCTTGACGTGCTGCGCGTCCTTCTCCTCCTCGGGGAGGTAGGAGATGACGACGTCGGCGCCCTCACGCGCGAAGGCGATCGCGGTGGCCGCGCCGATCCCGGAGTCGCCGCCCGTGATGAGCGCCTTGCGGCCCGTCAGGCGGCCGGTGCCGCGGTAGGACTCCTCGCCGAGGTCGGCCTTGGGCGTCATCTCGGCGTCCAGGCCGGTGCCGGGCAGGGACTGCTCGGGCGGGGTGATGGCCGGGTAGCGCTTGACCGGATCCTGCAGGGTCAGCTGGTCGGTGGTGATGGTGTTCGCGTCGTCGTTCGCCACGATCTGCTCCTTCGTCTCGGGGGACGCGCAGTCCGCACGCCTCGTCCTCCCGACCCTACGGACGGGCGCGGGGGCTGGGCCACGCCTGCGATCCTGGGAGCACCCTGCGAGGCCGCGACGCCCGCCGCCGTCAGGGCCGTGATCGCCAGGAGCAGGACGGTGGTGCTCGCCGCCCCCTCGGCCCGCAGGTCCACGGCGAACTGCCCCACGGTCTCCAGCAGCCACGTGCCGCCGAGGGCCCAGTACAGGCTGGGGGCGGCGTGGAGGAGGCCGGCCACCATCGCGAGCGTGAAGAAGCCCCTCCCCCGGGTCCGCCGCACGGCGCTCCCCGCCGTCAGCGGTCCCGCAGCGCCGGCGTGCCGTGGACCGGCACCGCCAGCCCGGTCACGAGAGTGGCGGGGTCGACGCCAGGGCCCGGCTCCGTGTCATAGGCCTCCCAGAAGACGTCACCGGGCTCGCCGCCGAGCTCCTGCACCTGGGTGATGAACGCGGGCCACGCCTGCGGCAGGCCCTCGTACGGGCCGGTGTGCTTGGCGGTGGCCAGGCGGCAGGCCGGTAGCGACGACGGCTCCACGCGCACCCCATCCATCTCCACGGGACCGGCCAGCGGCGCGGCCAGGGGGAAGCCGACCTCGAGGTCCACGGTGTCCCCGAGCCCATGGCGGACGTCGCCGTCGTACCTGGAGAAGGCTGGTCCCACAGGCGTGACCTCGCCCCGCGCGATGGCCCCGCCGAGGGCGGTGAAGGCGGAGTCCATGAACGTGTGCATGTCGGCGGTGGGCTGGTCCACGCCGCGCACCACGGCGGTGGGGAAGCCGGGGAAGTCGATGACCTGGACGTCGGAGAGGGTGCTCATGGGCTCAGTCTGCCCCGGGACGGACGATCCGGCACGTGTCGAGCCATGCTGGGCCGGGCGGAGCAGAGCCATGCCGGGCCGAGCCGAGCCGAGCCGAGCCGAGGGAGGGAGGGAGGGAGGGAGGGAGGGAGGGTACGCGATCCAGAAATGCCATGGGTCAACCGGCTTAGCCCATGGCATTTACGGACCGACACCTCCCCGCGCCGCCCACAGCTTGCCGTCACCGGCCACCCCGCCCCCGGCTCACGGTTGGCTGCCCACGGATCACAGCTCAGGGCTCACGGCTCACGGCTCACGGCTCCGCACGATCCTGTGGACAACGTCGCCTCCGCGCCTCGCGCAGGGTTCCATGGATCGCATGCGTCTCTCGCCCGTCGCGCGCACCGGTGCCTTCCTCGCGGCCGAACTCGCGACGACCGAGCGCCACGGCAGCGGCGGCGCCGCGTACGCCGAGGCGTTGATGCGGCACGGTCTCCTCCCGGGCGCCCTCGACCCCGACGACGCCCTGACGTTCCCGCAGACCGTGCAGCTCGCCGGCTGGGCCCGGGCCCTGCGCCCGGTCTTCGGCACCACGAGCGCAACCGCCGCGCCGGACCGCGGCGCCGCCGTCGACGCCCTGCTCGAGCGCGCGGGGGTGCGACTGCGCCTCGCATCCGGCCCCGACCCGCGGTGGCGATTCACGGTCGAGGGCGATGCGCCCCTGGCTGCCGTGCAGGCGTGCACGGCGGGCGGGCTGGCCCTGTTCGTCCTCGAGGCGGGCGCGGACCGGCTCGGCGAGTGCGCGTCACCGCGCTGCCACGAGCTGTTCGTGGACCTCACGCGCAACGGCAGCCGGCGGCACTGCACGCCCAGCTGCGGCAATCACCAGGCGGTGCGCCGCCGCCGGGACCGGCTGGCGATCGAGGCCCTCTACAGCCCGCCATGCACGAACTCCCCGCCCACGGCCGTGGCCACCACCTCGAGGTCCGCGATCTCCTCGCTCGGCACCTCCCGCGGATCCTCGGAGAGCACCGCGAAGTCCGCAAGCTGACCGGCCACGAGCCGGCCCTTGCGGCCGCCCCAGCCGGTGGCCTCGGCCGAGCCCACCGTGTAGGCGTGCAGGGCCTGCTCCACCGTGATCCTGTCCTCCCGGCCGTACACGCGCCCGGTCTCGGTGCGCCGCAGCACGAAGTCCTGGACCACGTTCAACGGCCGGCCCCCGGCCACGGGACGGTCCGAGCTGCCCGGCAGCACCAGGCCCGCGCGCAGCAGCCGCCCGGCCGGGTAGGACAGCGGCACCCGCGCGGCGCCGATCCGCTCCTCCACCGAGTCGCCGAACGCGCTGATGAAGTTCGGCTGCGTGGCCATCACCACGCCCAGCGCCGCCATCCGCTCGATCTGGTCGTCGCGCACCACTCCGCCGTGCTCCACGCGGTGGGGCATGGCCGGCCGGCCGAAGCGCTCCCGGGCCTCCTCGATCACGTCGAGGGAGAAGTCGAGTGCCGCGTCCCCGATCGCGTGCATGGCCAGGCTCCAGCCCGCCCCCGCCGCGGCCAGGGAGGCCCGCCGCATCTCGCCCGGGTCGCCCTGGAGGTAGCCGCTGCCGTGGGGTCCGTGGCAGTAGTCCTGCGTCATCGCGGCGGTCGCGCCCAGCATGGCGCCGTCGGTGAACACCTTCGTGGGGCCGATCTGCAGCCACTCGTCGCCGACGCCGGTGCGCACGCCGGCGTCGAGCGTCACCTGGGCGCCGTCGTCGGTGTGGCCCTCCACGGGGTGCAGGGCGTCCAGGGTGACCATCGTCTGGAAGCGCGTCTTGAGCAGGCCCTGCGCACGCGCCCGCTGGTAGGCGCCGAACTCGAGGGTGCTGTGGCCGATCCAGCCACCCGCGATCCCGGCGTCCGTCACGGAGGTGATCCCCTCGGCCGCGTACTCCGCGGACGCCCGCTGAAGGCACTCGCCGATGTGCTCGTGCGACTCCGGGTGCAGCAGCCGCTGCACGAGCGACATCGCGGTCTCCTCGAGGAGACCGGTGGGGCGGTCATGCTCGTCCACGTGGATGTGCCCGCCCTCGGGCTGCTGCATGACCTGCTCGGAGATCCCGGCCATGTACAGCACCGCACCGGACACCGTGAACGCGTGCCCGGTGTTGTGGCGGATCAGCACGGGGCGCCCGTTCGCGGCCGCATCGAGGCCGTCGCGGTCCGGCTCGGGCCCGGTGAGGTGGCCCGGGTCGTAGCCCGTGCACGTGACCCACGCGCCGGGGATCAGCTCGTCGGCGCGGGCCCGCACGAGCCGGTAGACCTCCTCGGTGCTCGTCGCGTGCTCGAGGTCCACGTCGAGCATGCTCTGCCCGAACCACACGCTGTGCGCGTGGGCGTCGTTGAAGCCGGCCACGACCGTCCGCCCCCGCGCGTCGAGCCGCTCCCGGGCGGTCAGCCCGTCGAGCTCCTCGTCCACCCCGACGACGAGCCCGCGCCACACGCCCAGGCGCCGGGCGTGCGGTCGGGCGGGGTCGCCGGTGCGGATGCGGGCGTTGTCCACGATGAGGTCGAGCTGCATGGGTCCGGGTCTCCTGGGCGGATCGGGCGGTGGGCGGTGGGCGGTGGGCGGATCGGGCGGTGGGCGGATCAGGACGCGACGTTCCGGGCCACCAGCGCCGCCCATGCCCGGACGAGGGCGTGCACGGCCTCCGGCTGGTCCAGGTGCAGGTTGTGCCCGGCCGCGTCGAGGGCCGCGTACGTGGCGCGCGGATAGTGCGCCAGCAGCCCGAACTGGTCGCGGAATCCCACCAGGTGGTCCTCCCGGCCCGTGAGGATCAGCGCGGGCGCCTCGAAGGTCTCGGCGTTCTCCTCCGGCACCTCGGCGAGGACGTATCGTGCGGAGAGGCGCTCCACGGCGTCCTCGTCCACGAGGCGGATGCCGGGCAGCGCGTTCGCACGGAACCGCTCCCACGTGTCCGGGGTCAGGCGCGGGGACATCTCGAGGAACGGCGCCGCGTCGTCGGGATCGAGGCCGTCCAGGAACGCGGCGTCGCGCTCGCGCACCACGAGCTCCTCGCGGTCACGCTCGTCCTCGTCCGGATCGACGACGGGCGCCAGCAGCGCCAGCCCCACCACCTGCGCCCCGAACACGGCCGCCGCGTGGCGGGCGAGGAGCCCGCCGAGGGAGTTGCCCAGGAGGGCGAACGGGCGCTCCCCGACCTCCTCGCGCAGCCAGGCGAGGAGCCAGTCGGCCAGCTCCGGAAGGCCGCCGTCGCCGTCGAGGGCGGCGGTGCGACCGAAGCCGGGCAGGTCCACGTAGATCCGCTCGAACGCGCCGGCCTCGGCCAGGGCGTCGTCGAGGGGCAGCAGGAGGCGGTGGTCCACGCCGTTGCCGTGGACGAGCACCAACGGGGTGCCCGTGCCGCGGCGGACGACGTGCGGATGCTCGGGAGTGCGGGTGGGCGCGGTGCGATCGGTCATGGGGTGAGCGTACGAGGCCGTCGCTGGCGTCCGGTGCGTCCGCGGCCCCAGGATGGGCGCATGATCGACCTCACCCCCACCGCCGTCACGGCGACGGCCCGGCTCGCCTTCGCCGTCGCCGCCGTACTGTCTCTCGGCGGGAACCTGCTCTCGTTCTGGATCGGCTGGCACAAGGACTCGGACCTGGACGCGGGGGCGGGCTACTCGCACGTGTTCGCGCACGGGTGGGAGAACCTGCTGAACCAGCCGACGTACTTCACGTTCCTCTCCAACTTCCTCGTCGGGATCACGTCCCTGCTGCTGGCACTGCGCCTGCACCGGCCCTCCACCCTCTTCCGGGTGCTGCGGCTGACGGGCGTGGCGTGCATCGTGATCACGGGCGTGGTGTTCAACCTGCTGCTGCGCGACGGCCCCTCGGCCACCCCGCTCGAGGGGTTCAACGACACGGTGCAGCACATCGTCACCCCGATCCTGACGCCGCTCCTGTGGGCCGTCTTCGGCCCGCGGCGGCAGACGACGTGGCGCGTGGTGGGGCTCTCCACGGTCATCCCGCTCGCGTGGCTGGCGTTCACCCTGGTCCGCGGCCCGTGGCTGGACTGGTATCCCTACACGATCCTCGACGTCCCCCGGCTCGGCTACGGCGGGGTGCTGGTCTACGTGGTGGCGATCCTCGGGTTCTTCGTGGCCGTGGCCGCGCTGCTGCGCGGCGCCGACGCGGCCCTGGCGCGCGCCGGCGCCGGGGTGGGGGCGGACCGCCGTCGGTGAGCGACGGGGACCTTGAGCGGTCCCGAGGCTGAGCGGCGCCGACGGCGTCGGCCGCCGTCGTCGGCCGGTCAGCGCCCCCTCGGCGGGACGATCGCGATGGAGCGGGTGTCCGGGGCGGTGTCCGCCACGTGGTCCATGGCCGCCTGCACGTCGCCGGTGCGCTGGTACTCGGCGTGCACCTGGCGCCACAGGTGGGCGTTGCGGGCGCCGATCGTGTCCGGGTCCAGGATCGGGTCCTGGCCGGCGCGGCGCTGGCGGTCGTAGTCCTTCATGAGGCGGATCGCCATGGGGCTGAGCAGCACGAGCGCGAGGATGTTCACCCACGTGTACAGACCGACGCCGAAGTCCGCGAGGGACCACACGAACGCGGAGGTCTGCACGGAGCCAAACACCATCGAGGCGGCCAGCAGCACGCGCGCGACGGCGATGCACGCCTTCTGCACGCCCTTGTCCGGGATCAGGTAGGCGAGGTTGGTCTCCGCGTAGAACGAGAAGGAGAGCAGCGTGGTGAAGGAGAAGAGGAAGACGGCGACCGCCACGAAGGCCGGCCCGAACGCCGGGAGGACCGTGTCCACGCCGGCCTGCACCCACGCCGGTCCCGCGTCGACGCCGGGCAGGTTCTGCGTCAATGTCGACTCCCCGTCCGGGCCCAGGACGTCGAAGCTGTTGGTGGCCAGGATGACCAGGCCGGTGACGGTGCAGACGAACAGGGTGTCCACGTAGGCGGAGAACGCCTGGGCCAGGCCCTGCTTCACCGGGTGGGACACGTGCGCGGCCGCGGAGGCCTGGGCGCCGGAGCCGGTGCCGATCTCCGTGGAGTACACGGCGCGGCGCACGCCCCACGAGACGGCCGCACCGAGGATGCCGCCGTAGATCGAGTGGGCGCCGAAGGCGCTCTCGACGATCATGGCGAACATCGCGGGGATCTGCTGCCACATCATGGCCACCACGAACAGGCCCACGAGGATGTACGCCGCCGCCATGAAGGGGACGACGAGGCCGACCGTGCGGCCCAGCCGGTGCATGCCGCCGAACACGATGGCGCAGAAGAGGGCCGCCATGGCCACGCCGACCCACAGCGGGTCCCAGCCCCACGCCGCCGTGGTGGCGGCCGTGACGGCGTTGGCCTGGATCTGCGGGCCGGTGACGACGGTGGCGAACACGGTGGCCGCCGCATACGCGAAGGCCAGCCAGCGCCACTGCCGGCCCAGCCCCTCGAGGATGTAGTAGGCCGGGCCGCCGCGGTACTCGCCGCGGATCTTGTGCTTGTAGAGCTGCGCCAGGGAGCTCTCCGCGAGCGCCACCGGGGCGCCGACGATCGCCGTCACCCACATCCAGAAGAGGGCGCCCGGGCCGCCGAGGTGGATGGCCGCCGCGACGCCGGCGATGTTGCCCACGCCGATGCGTCCGCCGAGCGCCATGGCGAATGCCTGGAAGGAGCTCACACCCGCCGACGAGGATCCGCCGTGGACCAGCTGGCCCACCATGTCCTTGACCAGCCGCACCTGCGGCACCGCCATGCGGATCGTGAAGTACAGGCCCAGGGCGAGGAGCCCGACGACCATGGTGAGGCTCCACATGAGCTCGTTGGCGGACGTGATGAAGTTCTCCATGGGATCCCCCAGGTCGACGACGAGTCCGTGTGACTATACCCACACCCGAGCCGGTGACCTGGCCCGAGCCGTCAGGAGAGGGCGGCCGCGGCCCCCGGAGGGCCTGCGCCTCAGACCAGCCCCTTCTCCTTCAGCCAGGCCGCGGCCACCTCGGAGGGCTGCTTCTTCTCCGCGCCCGAGTTCTGCGCGTTCATGGCCATCAGGTCCTCGGTGGTCAGCTCCGCCTGCACGGCGTTGACGGCCTCCGTCACCGGGTCCGTGGCCTTGTCCTGCGCCATGATCGGCACCACGTTCTGCGGGGTGATCATGCCCGAGGGGTCCTCGAGGGTCACGAAGCCGTTGTCCTTGATGGCCGGGGTGGTGGAGAAAATGTTGGCCAGGTCCACGTCGCCGTCGGCGAGGGCGCGCACCGTGAGGGGGCCGCCGCCGTCGCTGATGGCGGTGAACTCCATCGCGCCCTCCGGGACGCCGTAGACCTCGGTCAGCGCGCTCAGGCCGGCGCCGTAGTCGCGCTGGGCGAGCTCGGGCAGGCCGCCGATGCGCAGGGTGCCGTCGTAGTCCTTGAGCTGGTCGAGCGAGGTCAGGCCGTGCTCCTGCGAGAACTCGGCCGTCACGTTGTAGGAGTCCTTGTCCTGGGCCTCGGCGGGCTCGAGCATCACGAGGCCCTGCGGCAGGGCCGCGCGGAGGGCGTCGGCCACCTCCTGCGGGCTCGTGGCGGTGGCCTCCTTGTCGTAGAACCCCAGCAGGTTGCCGGTGTACTCGCCGATGAGGTCGATGGACCCGTCCTCGAGAGCGCTGAGGTACACCTCGCGCGCGCCGATCTGCATCTTGCGCTCCACGGTGATGCCCTTGGCCTCGAGGACCTGGGCGTAGAGCTCGCCGATGATCTCGGACTCCGCGAAGTTCGCCGAGCCCACGGTCACGGAGCCCGAGCCGCCCGCCGACGACGACGACGCACCGGACGCGGCGGCCGTCGTCGGGGTGGAGGAGGCGAGGGGGTCGGAGCCGCCGCCGCACGCGGCGAGCAGCGGGGTGGCGGCCAGCAGGCCGAGGACGGCGCGGCGGCGGGGGTTCGGGACGGAGGCCTGGGAGAAGGCGGCGGCCATGGTGGGGTCCTTTCGAATCGGGGAATGCGGCTCAGGCAGGTGCGCTTCCGGGGCCTGCGCCGCGGTGCGGGCGCAGTCCCCGAGGGGTCACGAGGCGTTGGGCGGTCAGCAGCACCGCGTCGGAGACGAGGGCCAGGAGGGCGATCAGCACGGCGCCGGCGAGCATGGTGGGGTAGTCCTGCACCGCGAGCGCGTCGAACAGGTAGCGGCCCAGCCCGCCGAGTCCGAGGTACGCGGCCACGGACGTGGTGGCCAGCACCTGCAGGACGGCGGAGCGCAGCCCGCCGACGATCATGGGCAGGGCCAGCGGCAGCTCGACGGCGCCGATCAGCTGGGCGGTGGAGTGGCCGTGGGCGCGCGCGGCGTGGACCACCTCGCGGGGCACGGCCTGGAGTCCGGCGTACGTGCCGGCCAGCAGCGGGGGCACGGCGAGCACCACGAGCACGATCACGGTGGGGATGAGCGCCTGGCGCAGGCCGATCTGCAGCACGATCGCCAGGAACGTGAGCAGGCCGAGCGTGGGGAGGGCGCGGAGGGCGCTGGAGAGGGCGACGACGGCGCGCCGCCCCTTGCCCGTGTGCCCGATCCACACGCCCACCGGCAGCGCGATCGCGGCGGCGAGGAGCAGCGCCAGGGCGGAGTAGCCGAGGTGCTCGAGCACGCGGGCGGGCACGCCGTTCTCCCCGCTCCAGTGGGCGGGGTCGGCGAACCACGCGAACAGGTCCGCGATCATCGGGCGCCTCCCGTCGTCGCGGAGGCGTCGGCCGGCGCGGTGGCGGGGTCCCCGCCGAGGGCCAGGGCGGCCGCGGGCCCGGAGCGGGCGCGGTCCTCCGCGGGCGCCCGCCGGGCGCGCCGGGTCCACGGCATGAGCAGGGCTGCCAGGCCCACCAGGAGCGCGTCGACGGCGACGGCGAGGATCACCGTGCCCACGATCCCCGCCCCGATCTCGGCGAGGAAGGCGCGCGCGTACCCCTCCGTGAACAGGGAGCCGAGGGACTGCACGCCGATCAGCGCGCCCACGGAGACGAGCGAGAGGGTGGAGGCGCTGACCACGCGCAGACCGGCCAGGATCGACTCGCCGGCCTGCGGCAGCTCGACGCGCCAGAACAGCTGCCACGGGCTGTGGCCCTGGGCGCGGGCGGCGGTGAGCAGGTCGCCGTCGACGGCGTCGAACGCCTCGGAGGCGCTGCGCACCAGCAGGGCGGCGCCGTAGAGCGTCAGGGCGATCACCACGTTGAGCGGATCGAGGATCCGGGTCCCGATGAGGCCGGGGAGGATCACGAACACGGCGAGCGAGGGGATCGCGTAGACCACCCCGGAGCCGCCGAGCAGGAGGCGCCGGCCGATGCGGGAGGCGTTGGCCAGGCGGGCCACGGGGACGGCGATCAGCAGGCTCAGGAGGATCGCCGGGGCCGCGATGAGCACGTGGCGCAGCGCCAGCTCGCCGATGAGGTCGAGATTGCTCCAGATCCAGCTCACGGGGCCACCAGGGTCCCGGCCACGCGGCCGGCGGCGTCGACGACGGTGGGCGTGCCCGCGCGCTCCTCCACGTGCAGGCGGCGCCGGTCCCCGCCCACGAAGCGGGCCACGAAGTCCGTGGCCGGGCGGAGCAGGACGTCCTCCCCCGAGCCGCGCTGCTCCACGCGGGCGCCCTCGCGGAGCACGAGCACCTCGTCGCCGAGGAGGACGGCCTCGTCGACGTCGTGGGTGACGAAGAGGATGGTCTTGGCGAGCTCGCGCTGGATGCGCAGCAGCTCCGCCTGCAGGTCTGCACGGACCACGGGGTCCACGGCGCTGAAGGGCTCGTCCATGAGCAGGATGTCCGGGTCGGCCGCGAGCGCCCGGGCCACGCCCACGCGCTGGCGCTGGCCGCCGGAGAGCTGGGCCGGGTAGCGCTGCGCGAGCGCCGGGGTGAGGCCGACCATCTCCAGCAGCTCGTGGGCGCGGGCCTTCTCCGCGGCGCCGGCCCGGCCGGCCAGGCGCGGCACGGTGAGGACGTTGTCCAGCACGGTGCGGTGGGGCAGCAGGCCGGCGTTCTGCATGACGTAGCCGATGCGGCGGCGCAGGGTCACGGGGTTCAGGGAGGCGACGTCCTCGCCGTCCACGAGCACGCGGCCAGCGGTGGGGTCCACCATGCGGTTGACCATCTGCAGGAGGGTGGTCTTGCCGCAGCCGGAGGAGCCGAGGAGCACGACCGTGGCGTGGCGCGGGATCTCCAGGCTGAAGTCCTCCACGGCGCGGGTGCCGTCCGGGAAGGTCATCCCCACGTGCTCGAACCGGATCATGCGGGGCCTCCAGGATCGTGACGCGGCGGTGCTGCCGGGCGCGCTCGGGACTCCACCCTAGGACGCGACCGCGGCGCGGGTACAGGGGCGGGGGGCGGAGGTGGACCGTCAGGGGGCCGCGCTCCACGCGTCAGCAGTCCCGGCGCATCACCAGCCGGGGCCGAGCCGAGCCCTTGGCCTTCGTCTCCCCCACCACCGCGAAGCCGGCCTTGTCGAACATGGACCACGTGCCGGCGAAGGCCATGGTGAGGTCGATCCGGTCCGGTGCAGCGCCGGCGTCGCCCGCGCGATTGTCGATGGGGTAGGCCTCGACGGCCGGGGCGCCGAGGCGCGGGATCTCCGTGCGCGGACTGATGCTGCACCAGGCCACGGGCTCGCCGTCGGCGTACCCGACGACGCCGGGCGCGACGTCCCGGGCCGCGAGCGCGCGCATGGCGTCCTCGCGGGTCCTGCCGAGCTCGCGCATCTGCGGGGCGTGCGGGCCGTGGGTGGTGCGATCCGGAAATGCCATGGGCTGACGCGGATAGCCCATGGCAATTCCAGGTCGAGGTCGGCGCCCGGGGCGTCAGACCTGCGGGTTCACCCCTCGAGCTCCCGCACCGTCGCGGCCAGCTCGATGCGACCCTCCATCGGGTCGGCCATGATCTGGCGCAGCTCGGCGTCGGCGAACGCGTCGTCGTCGAACGCCTCCATCAGAGCGATCATCGAGGGGTGCGGGAGCGCACCGCCGGGGGCGTCCTCCACCGCGAGCCCGGCGGCGCGCAGCACACGGATCTGCACGGCGGCCCGGACCTGACTCGGGGCGTAGCGGCGGTAGCCGGAGTGCGGGTCGACGTCGACGGGCGCGAGCAGGGCGCGATCGTCGTAGAACCGAAGGGCCTTCACGGACAGGCCTGTGGCGAGTGCGAACTCGCCGATGCTCATCAGGGCGGTCATGGGGTGATCCTCTCTCGGGGGTGCTCCCAGCGTGGGCGCTCCTCCAAGGGGAGGGTCAAGGCGGATCCGGGCGATCTTGGCGTGGAGCGCCTCGGCTCGAGACGCCCGGCACGACTGCGGGCGCGGGCGGCGAGAGGCGCGCGTGCCTGCGCGGGCGGGCCGACCCGTCACGCTGCCCGAGCGACGCGACGAACCGGTCCGCCCCCACCTCAGACCTCCAGCAGCACCTTGATCTCGCGGCGCTCGTCCATGGCCTTGTAGGCCTCGGCGGCCTCGTCGATCGGCAGGCGCTTCGTGAAGACCTTGCCGGGCTGGATCTCGCCGGCCTGGATGCGCTCGATCAGCTCCGGCAGGAAGCGGCGCACGGGGGCCGGCCCGCCCTCGAGGTGGATCTCGCGGCCGAAGAGGGCAGAGCCGTCGATCGTCTGGTCGTGGGAGACGCCCACGAAGCCGACGTACCCGCCGGGCCGCACGGAGGCGAGCGCCTGGTCCATGGACTCCTGCGTGCCCACGGCCTCGCACACGCCGTGTGCGCCGTAGCCGTTGGTGAGCTCCTTGACCTTCGCGGCGCCCTCCTCGCCGCGCTCGGCGATGACGACGTCGGCCCCGAACTCCCGCGCCAGGGCCGCCCGGTCCTCGTGGCGGGAGAACACGATGACCTGCTCCGCGCCCAAAGTCTTGGCGGCCAGCACCGCGCACAGGCCGACGGCGCCGTCGCCGACCACCGCGATGGTCGTGCCGGGGCCCGCCTGCGCAGCCACGGCGGCGTACCAGCCGGTGCCGAGCACGTCCGAGGCGGCCAGGTAGTCGGCCAGGCGGTCCGGGTCGGAGGGCTCGCCGCCGGGGACCTTCACGAGCGAGCCGTCGGCCAGCTCCACGCGCATGTACTGCGCCTGGCTGCCCGTGTACTCGCCGGCGTTGACGCAGCGGGACTGGTAGCCGGCCTCGCAGATCTCGCACGTGTTGTCCGAGAGCATGAACGATCCGATCACGAAGTCGCCGAGCTGGAGGGTGGCGACCTCCGCGCCCTTGTCCACGATCGTGCCCACGTACTCGTGGCCCATCCGCCGGTGGTCCACCTCATTGTGCCCGCGGTAGGGCCACAGGTCCGAGCCGCACACGCACGCGGCGGCCAGCTTCAGGACCACGTCTGTGGGCTTCACGACGCGCGGGGTCTCCACGGTCTCCACGACGACGTCACCCGGGGCCCGCATGGTCACGGCCTTCATGGTGGCGGGGATCTCGGGGGCGGTGGGGGTGGGGTTTTCGGAAGTCATGGTCGGTCCTCGCGTCTGGTCCAGGGAAGGTCGGGGAGAAGTCTCCCCCGTGACGTGGCACGAGGGCGAGGGCTCGGCGTCGCCGACTGGCATGCGGGGCGGGTGGGGCCAGGGGGCCGCTCGTCGACTCGACTTCTCGCACGACGGTGCGCTTGTGAGCGCTTCCCGCACCGCCCCTTCTCCCGGCGGCGTCCTCTCCGTGGCGGATACCGAGACCGCACGCGCCTGGATCGCCGACGTCCTCGCCGTGCCGGAGGACGTCGGCGGAGGTTCCCCGCCGTCCGCGCAGAAGGAGACGCTCCTGGACCTGGCGATGATCCTCGCCGTCCCGAACCGGTTGAGCGCATGGGGCACCCTGCAGGACGAGGACGCCTGGGCCGAACACTCGGACTGGATCACCTCGCTGTGGCGGGAGGCGGGGACGCTGGTGGCGGAGGTCGCGGTGCCGTGAGGGCACCCCGGTGAGGGACGGGGATTGCACTCGCGACCTGCCGAGCATCATCGACCGCCCCCTCGGCATCGCTACGCTCCCTGCATGACCCGCTCTCCCGCCGAGGCGAACCGTCACACCTACGACGACGCCCGCCTCGCCGCGCTCTACGATGTGGACAATCCGCCCGGCGAGGACCACGCCTTCTTCCGGCAGGTCGCGGACGAGGCCGACGCGCGGACCATCGTGGACCTGGGGTGCGGCACGGGCTCGCTCACGGTGACGCTCGCTCGCAAGGGGCGCGTCGTCGTCGGGATCGACCCGGCCGAGGCCATGCTCCAGACCGCCCGCACGCGGCCCGGGGGCGAGGCGGTGCAGTGGCGGCGCGGGACGTCGTCGCTGATCCGGGCGGACGAGGCGGACCTGGTGGTGATGACCGGCAACGTGGCCATGCACCTGATCGGCGAGGACTGGCACGCCGCGCTGGGGCACATCGCCGCCGGCCTCGTTCCGGGCGGGCGGCTCGCGTTCGAGACCCGCAACCCGGCGTGGCGGGCCTGGGAGCACTGGAACCGGGAGCCCACCCGTCGTGAGACGCCCGTGGGACCCGTGGTGGAGTCCGAGACCACCACGCCCCCGGATTCGAGCGGGGTGGTGCGGATGCACACCCGCACCGAGTTCCTCGCCGACGGTGCCGTGACGGAGGTGGAGCAGCACCTGCAGTTCCGTTCGGAGGCTCAGGTGCGCGCGGACCTGGCCGCGGCGGGCCTGACCGTGGAGCGGATCTCGAGCGACTGGCGGCGCGGCCCCTTCGACACCGACACGCACCGGCTGATGGTGGCGGAGGCCCGGCGGGGGTGAGCTCCGGCGCCCGTTGAGGACCTTGTCTCGTCAGAGTGACAGAAGGACGAAGTGACAGTGTGGGTCATCGTGTGCGCGTCGCCGGTCGCGACGCCGGCACTGTCAGGAAGAGTCCAGTCACCCGTCGGCCAGCCGATACCGGGTGTCCCGGCGCCCTTGACCCCCGAGCATCTCCACGAGGCCCTCCTCGAGCGGCAGCCGCAGGGCGTAGCGCACCTGCCGCTCCGTCAGCCGGGACGCGCTCGCGAGGTCCTGGAGCGACGACGCTCCCCTCCGCACCAGGGCGCTCAGAACCTCCGCCTCGTGGCGCGTGGGCGACGAGCTGTGCGGCACAGCCGTCGGCGTGCTCCCGGCCGCGGGGCGTTCCGCGACCTCCACCGGGGCCTCAGGGCGGTGGGGCGCGGCCTCGACCCGCGGGCGCCACACCAACGCGGAGAACTGCACACCGGTGTCGATGAGCACTGGCCGGTCCAAGCCCCGTGACTCGGTCGCCTGGAACACCTCACGGATGCCCCCACCCTCCCCCTCGATCACGGAGGCCCCGTCGGACGTCGTCAGTTTCTTGGCGATCTGATACAGCCGCTGATTGACCGCCGCCTGGGCGTGATCATCGCTCTCCAGCTGCGCCAGCGACACGCCGCGCAACCCGCCGGGACTCTGGATCAGCAGCTTCCTCCCGTCCAGACGCACCTGGATGGACTTGCCCGCGCCGAGGGTGTCCGGTCCCAGGTCCCGATGCACGAGGGCGTTGGCAAGCAGCTCACGGATCGCCGTGAGCGGCAGCTCCGCCTGGCGCTCCATGTGACCGTCAGCCCGGTAGACCTGCTCGGTGCCCAGGTTCTGGCGGACCCAGTCCATGAGTTCCTCGAGCATCAACGGCACCGGGCCGGTGAAGTCCTCGAGGTTGCGGTTGCGCGGCTGCCCCTCGCCTCCGCGGACCTGGACGGCGGCCGTCACGGTCAAGGCGGGGAACAGCCCCTGGGGGTAGTCACCCAGTGCATAGAGGCCGGCGAGGGTCGGTTCACCGGAGGCGGTGAGCACGCTGGTGCGGCGCAGGATCTCGGCATCGGAGCGGTCGCGCAGCCGCCGGTCGCGCTCCCGTACCGCCCGGAGGTATCCCTGCACGAGTTCGGGGACCAGGTCCTCCACGCCCGCGCCCACAGCAGGCTTGAGGTCGTAGTCGACCCGCTCGTCCGCGTGCAGGCGGGTGACGTCGAGCATGCGCAGCTCGTGGGGGTGCATGACATAGTCGCCGTCGGACTGGCGGAGGTAAGCCTGTCCCCGACAGGTGGCGGGCTTGTCGGCCAGCCGCAGGGGCACCACGTGGATGACGAGGACCTGCCGTCCGTCCACGGTGAACTCCTGGGGGACGATCTGGGGGCTCGGCGTCACGGCCTCACGCGCCTGGGCCGCGATGCCCGCTTCCACGGCGGCGACGTCGGCGAGCCCGGTGACCTCGAAGGCCCCCTGGGCCTCGTCCACGCCCAGGATGATCGTCCCGCCGTCGGGCATGTTGGCGAAGGCGCAGACCGTCTCGGGCATCGAGGGAACGCCCCCCGCGGCGCGCTTGACCTCGACGGACGTGGTGTCGCCCCGGCGCACCCGCAGGGCGGTGAGCGTGCGGGCCAGATCGTCAGAGGACCACTTCATAGTGCCAAAGTGTAGATTTAGTGCTGTCAGTGTGGAAGTCTGCTCGGGAGGCGTGGTTCCCCGGATCTTGACCGGCTGCTCACCCCTCCCCGTGCACGGGGTCGAGGTCCAGGACCGGGTCAGCGGCTGAAGGACCCGTTCGGCGGTCCCGGTCAGTCAGGTCAGAGCGAGCGGCTCGTGCGCCGGAACCGGTCCGCCCCGAGGGTGAACGTGCGGCCCGTGACGGGTTCGGGCAACTCGCGACCCTCGACGGCCTGGGGCGTGACCCTCGCGAGCACGTGACGGTTTCTCTCCTCAACCAGGTAGTAGGCGTCCCGGTTACTGAGGCCGTCGCTGACCCCGAAGAGCCCGTAGGGGGTGTCGAAGGCGAGCATCATCCCCCACTCGAGGAACTCCTGCACTCGGTTGTTCGACCGCATCCGCGCGAGGGGGTAGATGACCGCGCCGGGGTAGGCCTCGCGCACAGCCCGGTGACTCTTGGCGCCCAGGGGCCGGCCGGCCGGCTTGTAGGGCTCGAGGGATCTGACGTCGACGGCGTGGCGCAGCACGGCGGGCCCCGCGGCGTCCCCGGCGCCGTCCAGCAGATGGTCCACGCTGACGCCGAACAGGGCGGCCATCGCTCGCAGGTTGTCCACGTCCGGAATGCCGCGCCCCGCCTCCCACTTCGTGACGGCCTGCCGGGAGACGTGCAGCCGATCCGCGAGCGCGGCCTGGGAGAGCCCGTTGCGAGTGCGGAGCTCCTTGATGCGGTGTTCGAGTGCCATCACGCTGTCCTTTCCTCGGGAGTCGGGCACAGTCTGCAACGGGGGGCCCGCCCGTGGATATGCAGCACGCCGCGTGAGGGCGCTACCCATCGTCGCACCCCGGCTACGGTGCGTTGCCTCCGCCCTGACCTGCGCGTATGCGGGAGAGACGCGGGGGCGGGCAAGGCAGCTCAGCCCCGCGCGAGGAACTCGGAGGCGAGCATCGCGTACGTGACGCCGTCGACCCAGCCGCGGGTGAGGTGCAGCGACTCCTCCCGGAAGGTGCCCTCGTGACGCAGGCCGACCTTCTCCATGACGCGCAGGCTGGGCGCGTTGTCTGCGAAGGCCTCCGCCTCCACGCGTCGCACACCCAGGCCCGTGAAGGCGATCTCCAGCAGGGCGCCGGCAAGCTCGGTGGCGTAGCCCCGTCCGGCGTGAGCCGGGTCGATGGTCCACCCGATCTCCGCCTGCGCGTTCCGGGCCTCCTCGCGTGGCCCGCCCTGGCTCCACGCGTCCTGCACGGCCAGCTTCCCGACGCCGATGATCGCCTCGCCGGCCCGCACCGTCAGCCGGTCGCCCGTGGCCAGGTAGTCCGTGCGCAGCGCGTCCGCGGAGACAGCCCGCCCGGACGTCCACGTCCACACTTCCTCGAGGCGGCAGAAGTCGAAGACGGCGGGGGCGTCCTCGGCCACGAACGGGGTGAGCGCCAGTCGCGCGGTGCGCAGCGGGAAGACGACGCCGCGGCGCGCGGCGAGGTCGGCGAAGGGGGTGGGCATGGGGTCACGGTAGCGGCACGGGTGATGGGGACGGAGCGCTGTGACCTGCGGAGCCGCGACTCACCAGGTGTGCGGACCGAGGTCCTCGAGGATCTCCAGATCGAGGAGCCATCCGCCTGGACGAGGCGTCTCGGGAAGCACCGGCTCGTAGGCCGCGGTGAACACGACCTCCCCCTCCCCGATGGCGACCTCCTCCTCCGGCTCAGGGGCCACCAGGTCCGCGTGGCCGGGGACGCGGTCGACCTCCGTAAGCCGCCCCGTGGGCCACACCTCGTGGACGCGCCTGACCAGGGCCCGCACCCGCCGCAGCGGAGTGGACCCGGCGGGGCCGCCGTCGTCGTGGTGGGTGAGGATCCAGTCGATGGAGGTCCGAGACCCTGGCCGGCCCGTCTGCACGGGGGGCTGCAGGACCAGCTCGTGGATCGCCCCGGTGACAATCGGGTCGCCGCAGCACTCCTGCTCCCAGTCGCAGAGGTGGGCGCGGCCGACGGCACGGGCGGTGATGTCCATGGCCAGGACACTACATACGGCACTGGGGTCGGGCAGCCAGGTGGACTACCCCCGTCAGCCCCGCCGCCCCGCCCGCGCGGCGAACTCGTCCAGGCAGGCGAGCACCTCGGTGGCCAGCCACACCCGGTTGCGCCGCTGTGCGTTCAGCGGCTGCAGAGCGCCGGCCTCGACAAGCTGGTCCACGGCCCGCTGGGACGCCGGGCGGGAGACACTCAACACCTGAGCAAGGTGGTCCACGGTCACGGCGGGCTGCGCGATGATCACCGCCAGGGCCCGCCAGACCGCCGCGTCCCGGCGGGCGGTGAGCCGCTCGCGCCAGCCGGTGAGGGCCTCGTCCAGGTCCGCGACGAGCTCTCGGCCGTTGCTGACGGCGGCCAGGGCGGCCTGCGCGAAGCGGCGCACGATGAGCGCGGGGTCGCCGTCGCGGTGGGCGGTGAGGGCGTCGACGTATCCGGCCGTGTCCGTGAGGAGTCCCGCGGAGAGGGGCACCCCCATGCGGGTGATCGCGCCGGCCCGATGCAGCACGGCGTGCACGAGGACCCGGCCGGTGCGCCCGTTGCCGTCCGCGAACGGGTGGATGGTCTCGAACTGGGCGTGCGCGATGGCGGCCTGCAGGGCGGGCTCGTCGAGGTCGGCGGCCAGCCGGGAAGCAGCGCCCATGGCCCTCACGTTCGCCGCCACGAGCGCTGCGTTCGGCCGGGCGCGTTCACCGAGGGTCGCCAGGGCGAGGGCTTGCGCGCCCGCGGTGATGTGCTCGATCTGCGAGGAGGACGCGGACTCAGTGCGCAGGAGCACCGCATCGATCGGGGCGATCTCTCCCGTGAGCCCCGGGAGGGCGTGGCTGATCTCAGCGTCGAAGCGCGCGACGGCGGCCGTCGCCTCCTCGACCTCGGTCGCCAGATCAGAGGGCAGGTCGAGCCCGAGTCGGGCGATGCGGGCCGGGAGCGCGGCTCGATACGGGCCCGATGCGCGCGGCCGGGCACACTGCTACGAGCCCGGGAGCACGTAGTGCGCTGCGCGCCGCTCCCCGCGCAGTTCGAGGAGACCCTCCTCCGTCATGCCTTTGAGCACCGCCCGCGCGGCCGTGGGCGCGATCTGGCACAGTTCCGCGGCTTTGCTGCGGGTGATGGATCCGTATTCGCGGATGTAATCGGCGATCAGCCGCCGCTGTTGGATTCGGTCGACCGGACGCAGGCGCAGGTAGGCGGCTCGGTCTTCGGCCAGCTCGTAGAACCGCGCGGTCAGCATGTACCGCTGCGCCCGGCCGTTCCCCCGCGATTCCAGGACGCCGGCCTCGACGAGCGCGGTGGCAGCTGCGCGCACGTCCGCCACGGGCAGTCGAAGGCGTTCCGCTGCCTCCGCCGCCCCCGCAGGCCCCCCGTGCTTGATCTCGTGGACCACCCGCAGCTCGGTCAGGGTGAGTGCACGCTGGCCCTCGTTCTGCCGGCGGGCCAGAAAGATCAACAGCTCCCTGTCCTCGTCACCCAAGGGGATGTCGACGATCACGGACCGCTGCGTGGAGCGGCCGTAGTCCGGCGCACCCCGACCGGCTCGGAGCTGCGAGGCGAACATGTCCTGAACCCCCTTGCCCCGACGCTCGACGAGACCGGCGCGCTTGAACACGTTCGCCAGGGCAGGGCTGCGGGGAGCCGAGCGGTTCAGGATGTTGGCCGGCGAAACGTCACGGGGGAACCCGCCAGGGCTTGCGACGGAGAACGTGGACCCGGTGAGGGTCACCTGGATCGGCCCCACCTCGGCGTAATCACGGTGCACAAGGGCATTGGCGATCGACTCGCGCCGCACACTCTCGGACAGCAGAGGTACATCCACACGGACGAGACCCACCTCCACGGGTGTGACGGAGTTCCGCAGAGCCAAGCGCGCCTCGATCTCCTCGAACGCGTTCAACAGGGGAAGCAGCAGGTCCTCATTCGCTTCCACACCGTGGGGTCGGGAGTCCTGGAAGAGGACTTCCGCAGTGGGGGCCCACCTGCGCAGCGCATCCGACGTGCCGAAGACCAGAACCGCGCCGAGGCTGATGCCGCCGTCCGGAGTGAGGAGGTCCAGCGTCCGCAGCAGTTCCGCATCGGTGAGCTCCGCAAGACCGCTGTCACCAGCCGACTGGCTGGCCAGTCGGCGGAACCGGTCGAACTCGGTTGGATCGAGGTGCCCCCACTCGGCCCCGCGCGCCTCCGCCCGGGCGTAGTCCAGGCCGACGCCGTCGAACCCAGCCCGCAGGACGTCCATGGGTGTCATAGGCATGCACGCGGGGCGACCGTCCGGCCCCACGACGCGCTTGACGAACAACCCCTTGCGCGTGCCGACGAACGACGACCTCGCCTGGGGGACGGTGATGACCGCCACGTCTTTGCCCTCCCAGGGGACCACCTCGACGTCCACGCTCAACGGCGGCTCGATGCCGTTCTGGATGCGTCCAGCCAAGAGGTCTGCGTCCACAGCACCACCATGCTCGGCTGTCGTCCCGACGACGGTGCCGTCGTCGTCGACTCCGACGAGGATCCGGCCTCCAATGCCGTTGGCCATGCAGACGACGGCCTGGTAGAGGTCGTCCTTCCCCATCCGACGCTTGAACTCGACGTCCAGGGTCTCGCCCGCGGCGAGGAGGGGTCCAAGGTCCATCTCATAAGTATCCATAGTTATGGAGCGATGAACCATCGTTCGCGCATGCTTGCCATAACTTTGAGCATCTTTGGTGCGCGGAACGCCCCCGTAGCTCCTCTCGTGCCCCCTTTCACCCCGCCGGGCGCAGCCGCTCCGCGGGCAGGGTCAGGGTGATGCTCGCTGCGGGGTCGATGCTCTTGGCGACCTCCCCGACGGCGCCGTCCACCGTGGGCGCGACGGTCACCTGCGTGCGCGTGACCTCCTGGATACGCACCCGCACGGGGTCGCCGACGCCGTCGGCCGGGTCGAGCAGCCAGTCCTCGGCGAGCGCACGCAAGCCGATCGTGTCGAGGACAGCCTCAGCCTCGTGCAGTTCCATGGGCTCGCCCCGGCGTCGGTGGAGGAGGTCGTGCGGCACGAAGAGGTCACCGACCATCTCGATGTAGCCGACGTGCTCGCCGTCGTCGGAGCGCAGGTGGTCGAAGATGGCGGACATGGGGCCAGAATAGCCGCGGGGATTGAACGTCCGAGGGGAGCCGTTCGCGTCACAACGTGCGCGTCACCCGGGGTACGCCGTCCTCGTTCCACCGGAACAGGGTCAGGTGCCACAGCCCGGGGGCCGTGCGGGACGGGTCGATCAGCCCGTGCGCGCCGGCCTCCTCCAGGCGGCGGCGGACCGGCTGTAAGCCGGGTTCTGCGCGCCCGCCTCACTCCCCCAGCGGCCGCATGGCCTCCTCGACGCGCTCGGGGCTCATGTGCACCTCGGGGGTGAGCAGCAGGCTGGGCTCGTTGGGGTCGATGCACTCGCGCCAGTAGGCGGCGTGGCGCTCGTCGAGCCAGTGGGTGGAGTCGCTGAGCTCGGCGCCGTCCTCGCCCTGGAGGGTGTACCACCACAGGTACAGGGCGTCCCCGACGGTCTCGAAGAAGATCGTCTCCACGTACATCCGCTCGGGCTCCAGGGTCTCGCGGAACGCCGCGGGGTTCTCGCGCAGGAACGCGATCCACTCGCGGGCACGCGCCTCCTTGCCGGCGCGGACGCGGAACCTTTCCATCTCGATCTTCATGGGCCATCGGTCTACCGACCCTCCCGACGACGGCGGCGGGCCGCGGCCGTCTCCCCGGGATGAAGGACTCCCGCACCGGCCGCGCTCATCGGAGGTGACGAGACCAGAACGGATCCGAGGACCAGCCCACCGGAACGCCCATCCCGTGGAGGTTCATCTCGGGCCTGTCATGCAGGAGCTCGTACAGGCGGTCGGCCCAGCGGCTGCGCGGCGAGACCGTGTCCAGAAGGGACTGGAGCGAGACGAGCACCGGGTACAGACGCTGGCGGGACGCCTCGGGAACGGCCTCGGCACCGGAGAGCCACGAGATGGCGGGTGACTTGGGGATCATGGGGGTCACGCCGAGGCCCACATTCCAGAGGCGGCCGTGGTGGGCGCAGATGTTCCGCACGCGCACGTAGACCTGCAGCCACGAGGTGAGCACCGTGTCGGTCGACCCCACGCTGGCCGCCACCGCCACACGATCTGAGCGACGCGCGAGGTTGCGGTACAGGCCCGCCAGCTGCCCGATGGTCAGGGACTCCACCATGAGCCAGGACGGGGGCAGTTCCGGCTTCCGATAGGTCATCAGGTAGTACTCCAGCGCCGAGGGGTGGTGGATCCGGTCATGACCGGACTCGGCCAACCCCAGCAGCCGGCTCCGTACCAGACGGCGGACGATGTCGAGGAGGTCAGCGTGCCGCTGTCGGTCGCGGAAGTGCACGGCGTCGATGTACCAGTGGGCGTCGTCATAGGTCGTGGACATGTGGTCGGTCAGGGCTGCGCGGACCGCGACTTCCACACGCTCGAGGGCGTCGAGGCAATGAAGCCGCAGCTTGCGATCGAAGACGTACAGGTCCAGGACGTCGTCGAACTCGGCACCGGAGGCGAAGGTGTGAGTGGATCGCTCCGCCTGGAAGGGGATCGTGTAGGGGGAGAGCCGGTAGTACCCGAGGTGCCGTAGGTATCGGAGAGCGCGATCCCGGTCCGGAACCACGAGCCCCCGGCTCTCAAGTTGCTCGAGCATCCGCTCGTGGGAGAGCGGAGGCTTTGCGAAGGTCTCCGACCCCCGTGCCCGCATGGTCCGTCCCACTTCACCCTCCCGTTCCGGCACAAAGCGGCGCCAGGCAAAGAAAAATCCCCCAAGTGCGCATCGTGGAGAGGCGTGGGGGATGTAGTGGGTTCAGCATAGCACCTGAGAACTCCGTGTCGCTGCCAGGCCGATGGAACGGTCTGGGCAGCTGGCCGCGCCCTCACTGCGCCAGGATCCACCGGTCCTCGGGGCCGAAGACGTGGAGGTCGTCGCATGCGAAGCCGCGTAACCACGGGACGTGGTCCACGACGCGCAGGTACAGACCGCGGTGCACGCCGGGCTCGTCGCCGAGGGACGGGCTGAGCACGTGTGCGGAGCCGTCGGGCGCCCGGCCGTGCCGGAGCACCGAGTCCGGAGCGTTGGTCTGGTCCAGGGTGGCCAGGCGCAGCAGCGGGGCGACGGCGGACGGGCACTCCCGCAGATCCGCCGCCGCGACGGCCCGCCGCAGCTCGGGGAGGGTGCCGCCGTCGGGCAGGCCGAGATCGGCGAGCGTGCGCTCGACGACGGTCACCCGATCGGGGACCGCGGCGCACATCCGCGCGTCCGCGATCAGGCGCCCAGCGGACTCGTTCATCGCGACCCCCGCCGCGCGCAGGCGGGCGAGGAGGTCGGCCGGCCCCTCAGGTGCGAGGTCGAGCGTGAGGGAGTCCCCGGGGAGCAGGCGCGTCATGGGACCATCCTGCTTGGTAGGGGACCGGCTGTAAGCCGGGTTCTGTGCGGGTCAGGTGCGGAATTCCCCCGCAAACGGAGAGAGGAGCTGCTCCAAGGACTCGGCCAGTGCCGCCTGCAGCGTCGTGTCGCCCGACCGGCAGTCCCAGGGGAAGTCGGAGCCCACCACATCTCCGTCCACCACGACGTCGACCATGCCGCCGCCACTGAGCCGCACCTCCAGTGAGGAGCCCGAGCCCGACGTGCCACGAGAACAGGCCCAACCGTCGATGGGAACCGCCGAGGACAGCCCATGCTGGGGCAGTGCGTCGGCCAGTGCCGCGTCGAGCATGCGGCACGCCCACCTCTGACGGCCGACACTCCGGCGCGCACGCGCCTGACGCCAAGACTGGAGCCCACGGATCATGGCCCCATCCTCGCCGGTCTGCTCGCGAGCGGAGATGTCAGCTCGGAAACATCATCGGCATCCCGGCCGTTCCCTCCGAAGTAGGCTGCTCGGGCGTCGTCGTCCCGACGCGGGATCCCCAGATCGTCGAGGCCGCCGACCTGGTCTCCGGCGGCCATGAGTGCGAGGGCGAACGTGGGCCAGCCGCCTTCGCCTTTCAACCGCGAGGCCAGGTCTCGCAGACCAACTGCGCGATCCGCTCTCCACGCTCACGGATGTCCTGCTCCGTCCAGACGTCCTGCCGAGTGAGGATCTCCTTGTTGAGCAGTAGGAGGCTGTACTGGTTGAGGAGGCTCCACTTGCCGACGCTCGGGCGCCCGCCCTCCTTGATGCCCTCGGCGTCAGCGTCCGTCCACGGCCGATTGGACAGGGATGAGTTCAGAGACTGGGTGATGACCGTCAGGTTGCCGATGGTGTTGATGAGACCGTCGCGTTCGGCAGCTTGCTCATCGTCAAGCACCGGCTCATCCCAGTGTGTACGCCAGGCGCGCGGCATGATGTGCTCGATCTGCAGCCAGTCCGGGACCTTCACCGCCTCCGTGAACGGTGAGGCTTCCCGGAGGTGTTGCTCCAGCGCAGCGAACACCACGCGCAAGCGCGACTGCTTGACGTTGTAGTACATCACCGCACTCGGGAGCTGGGCTTTCACGTCTTCATCGGATGGCCACACACGCGAGTCGGCGTCCTGTCCAGCGAGGAACTCGGTTAGCGTCTCACCACTCACTTCCGGGGAGCCGCCGTCGATCGCCTTGAGCCCGGAGAGCATGAGGCGGTTGATATCCTTGCTGGTCATCCTGAGCAGGGTTCGTCGGATGATCCAGCTCTCCAAGGCACGGAGTCCGTGCTCGACCTGCTCCTGGGGGATGCCGTGATTCGGGGAGGCGAAGTACATGAAGACCGGAATGGTCGCCGCTGCTTCCATCCCCTCGATGACGCGCCCGTAGAACCGTCCGGTTGGCGTCTCGGCATCCAACTGATCGAAGCTGCGGAAGAGGTCGGCGTCCTTGCGTAGCTGCTTCAGGAACGCCTCACCATCCGTCGGCGTGGCCATGTGCGGGCTCGCGTACTCCTCGAACGCACGGAACACGTGGTCCGTCTTCACCTCGGCGCGCAAGCGCATGGTCAGCCAGTACTGGAGGAAGTTGTCAATCCGGGACCGCATCTGACGACCGCGAGAGACCTCCTCGCGCCACCAGTCGTCGTCGAACTCAGCCCAGTGCTTGCGTGCCCAGGCGTCGACGTCGGCCCCGAGGTCGGTCCCCCGACGGAACACCCAGTTCTTGATGAGGTCGGCCTTGAGCAGGGGCGTGCCCCGGTCGTTCAGCGTCTCAAAGATGAGTTGCGAGTCATCATGCCCGGAGAGGTCGATAGTCACCAGCGTCAGCCGGTGCTGGAGGGTCTCGCTCAGCGCGTGGACGCGCTCGCCCTCGGTGCCGGGCACGGGATCCTCGCCCTCCTCGACAACGCCGGCCAGCCACCGGTCCACCTCGCGGGTGAAGTAGGAATGGGCGTCCAGGATGCGGTGCTCGCCCTCGAACTCCACCTGGGTGTCCAGCGCGTGCTTGAACGCCTCGCGGTCAGCGCGGGAGGGCATCAGCTTGAAGCGCAGGTCCGTGCCGGCGAAGCTCTTGGCACTGTTGGCCACCAGGTCGCGGAGCGCCTCCTCCTGGTCCTCGTACTCGCCGTGCAGGTCCTCGTCCGCCGTCGCGACGCGGGAGGCGATCACCCCGCGGGCGGCGTCGATCAGGAGCTGGAGCGTGGTCATGCGCTGCTGGCCGTCGATCACGTCGTGCATGGACGGCTTGCCCGCGACGGCCTTCTTGGACTCGTAAACCACGGCGCCGAGGAAGTGGCGGATCCCCTCGTCCTCCGTGCCGGAAGCGGCGGCCGCCATGAGACTCTCCGACACGCGCCGGATGTCCTCCCACAGCGGTGCCCACTGGTTCTCCTCCGTCCACACGTAGGGCCGCTGGAACGGAGGGATGATGTAGTGCGACTTGCTCGCGAAGAGGTCGAACGGGCTGCAGGTGTTGGCGTCCATGGGTCTCCTGGGGCGGCGAGAGTCGTGCGGTCTGCTCGGAGTCTAGGAGGCATGGCCCTCGATTTCAGGGGTGCCCGTGGCATCCGTTGCGGAGGCACGTCTGCGGCATGCTTATGACATGACAGCACCCGGCAGCGATCAGAACCCCAACACCCAGGACGAGGAGAAGTCCCAGCGATTCATCGACCCCCGAGAGTGGCGCCTTCGCCTTGAGAACGCCTTGGACTTCCCTGCCACGGTGCGCGAAGCACTGAAAGCAGTGCGGGCAGCCTCCACGGAAACCCTGGAGGCGAACGAGGACAGCCGACGCACACACGATTGGCTTCTGAAAAAGAAGATGGAGGTGATCGAAAGAGAGCTGGCAAAGCCACACCTAACCCGGGAGGACCGGGACCATCTCATGGCAATGGTGGACGAGCTTATCGAGCGCGCCAATGAGAAAGACTCGGAGAATCGCCATTTCCTCACCGGATTGACCCAGGAGCGAATGCGGGCAATCATCGCCACCACGGGCATTGCGATCGGCGCGGCAGGCGCGGTCGCTATCACTGCCGTCGCCGGAACAGATGGGCTCAAACAGGTCGGTCAGTTGCTCCCGCAGATAGCCCAACGGGCCGTCAGGAAATAATCTCCGTCATGCCGCGCTCCCCACTTCCACCTCGGCCCGCTTCCGCACATCGGCCAGCACGGCCACCACGCCATCGGCGGCCTCGCCCGGGTACACGGCGTCCACACCGCCCAAGGCGAGGTAGGGGTCCTCGTACAGCCGCCCCGGGTCCACCACGCCGTTGTGCACCAGGTCGTCCACGAGCATGCGGGTGAAGCGGATCTGCCGGGTGTTCCAGCGCCCCTCGTCCAGGAAGGCCGCCAACGCCTCCTCCGCGGCACTGCGCTCCAATCCCACCAGGTTCCGCGCGAAGACACCCAGGTCAGCGCCGGCGCGCTCGCGCACCCAGTCCAGCTCAGGCCTCTCCGACCCGCCAGCCTCCACGAGTATCCGCCCGAGTTCCTCCAGGTCCGTCGCGGTCAGCGGGTGATTTCCACGTAGCTTCCGCAGCGCCAGGGTCTCGTGCTCGGCCCGCAGGAACGCCGTGGCCTTCTCGCGGTAGCGCTCCCAGTTCATGCCAGGCCGCGCAGGGACCACGTCCACCTCGGTGGCTTCGACCAGGGTGTCCACGAAGTCCGTGTACACGGGTGAGGAGCTCCGCCTCGGCAGGAACACCACCAGGCCGCGGAGGCTCTCGCGCAGCGCCTCGACGTCCGCCACGTCGGCACCCTCCCACCACAGATCCTCAGAGACAGACCTCAGCAGCGACTCCTCCACCTTTACGGCGGGGATGGTCAGCTGGCTCAGCAGCGCGCCAGCCACCTCCTGGATGGACCCGCGGCAGCGCTCGGCCAGGGCGAGATCGCCTTCCAGGGTGGCGAGCTGCCAGCGCAGCGCCACCAGGTCGAAGCGCTTGGCTGCCTCGTCCGGGTCCTTCAGGGTGGACGGCAGTCCGGCTACGTGGTCGGCCAGTTCGTTGACGTCTTCCGGCCCCACCTTCTCCCAGGCCTCGGACTTAGACCACCGCTCCACATGGCGGCGCTTCTTGCGCACCAGCAGGTTCTCCAGGGGCATGCCAGCCACGTAGGCGTGCAGCCAGGTCGCGTGGGCCTGGCGCACCCCGTCGCCGGCGCCCTCGCCCGCCTGGGCGTCCAGGGTTGCGACGATGCCGGCCCGCGTCTCGAAAAGCCGCTGGGTGAGGGACATCTGCGCGGCGGATCCCGGCTCGGGGAGATCCTGGTTGAAGTAGGCGAGGTTCTCGCCGAAGTCGAACACGGTGAAGTTCTTCTTGTCCTGGCCGGGGCCGAACAGGTCGGGGCGCAGGCGGGTGCCGCGCCCGATCATCTGCCAGAACTTGGTCTTCGAGTGGACCACTTTGAACAGCACGAGGTTCACCGCCTCGGGGATGTCCACGCCGGTGTCCAGCATGTCCACGCTGATGGCGATGTGCGGAGCCTTGTCCGGGTCGGAGAAGTCGTCCAGCAGCGCCTCGTTGAATGCGGTCTTGCTGGTGATTACCCGGGCGAACGCCCCGCCGAGCTCGGGGAACAGCATGTTGAATCGACGCTCGATGAAGTCGGCGTGGTTCTGGTTCTTCGCGAACACGATGGTCTTGCCGAGGCGGTCTCCGCCGGCCACCTTCTGGCCGCGCTCCATGAGCAGCTCGAGGACCTTGTCCACGGTGTCCTCGTTGAAGAGGAACCGGTTGACCTGCTCAGAGTCCACGCTGTCGAGAGGCCCGTCCTCACCCCAGTCCAGGGCGTCCCATGCGGCCTTCTCGTCCTCGGAGAGATCGGCGTAGCGGATCCCCTGGCGCAGGAACTCTGTTCCCGCAGACACGCCGACCGGCGGCACGAGGTACCCCTGCTCCACGGCCTCCTCGAGGTTGAAGGCGAAGGTGGGCACCCCGTCCTCGAGGTGGAACAGCCGGTAGGTATTGTGGTCCACCTCGTCCTTGGGCGTGGCGGTGAGCCCCAGGAGCAGGGAGTCGAACCAGTCGAAGATCGCGCCGTACTTCTGGTACACCGAGCGGTGGGCCTCGTCGATGATGACGAGGTCGAAGTACCCGGCGCCGAACCTCCGCGTCCCGCCGTCCTGCCCGTCGCGCTCCAGCAGATTGAGCATGGTCGGGTAGGTGGCGGTGTAGACCCGCCCCTCCCCATGCTTCTCCTCCTGCAGGTTCACGACGGCGGTGCCCGGCAGGTTCGCGGCGAACGCCCGCTTGGCCTGGCGCACCAGGGCGGTCCGGTCCGCGAGGAACAGGACCCGCTTGACCCAGTTGCCCCGGATCAGCTGTTCCACGAGGGCGATGGCGGTGCGGGTCTTTCCGGTGCCGGTCGCCATGACCAGCAGGGCGTCGCGCTGACGGGCGGCGAGGGCCTGCCCGACGGCCGAGATCGCCTCGAGCTGGTAGGGCCGTCCGGCGATGTCCGCATTGACCGGCACGTCCGTGAGGTCCTGCCGCGTGGTGCGACGCTGGATGAGCCGTTCGAGCTCGTCGGCGGTGAAGAAGCCCTCCACTTCGCGGGGCGGGTAGCCGCCGGCCGCGCCGAAGGCGGTGTCGTCCCAGAACCAGTGGTCGTAGCCGTTGGTGTAGAAGATCAGCGGGCGGCGGCCGAACTGCGCCTGGAGAGCGTCGGCGTAGCGGCGGGCCTGTTCCTGGCCTTCGAGGGCGCTCTTGGTGGTGCGCTTGGCCTCCACCACGGCCAGCGGCAGGCCGTCGGCGCCCCACAGGACGTAGTCGACGCGCCCGGTGCCGCCGGGGGTGGGCAGCCCGGTGACGGGGTATTCGCGGTCGCGAGCCTGGTCGAGGGGCCACCCGGACTCGGCGAGCAGGAAGTCGATGAAGAGGGAGCGGGTCTCTGCCTCGGCGTAGTCGTAGTCGTGGAGGTCGGGAAGCTCGCTGGTGGTGGCGGCGGCCTGGGCGGCGGCGATCTGCTCGCGTAGGGCCTGGATATCGGCCTCATATGTGGCGGCCTGCTGCTCGTTCTGCTCGCGGAGCCGGGCGTTGTCCTCGTCCTGCTTCTTCAGCCGGGCGATCACGGCGTCGAGCTGTTCCACGCTCATGGCGGCCTTCTGGGGCGCCAGGGCCGGGTCGAACTGGACTCCGGTGGGAACCGCCTCCGGGTGGGGGCCTTGATGGAATGCGGCCCAGACGAGCACGTGGAAGAGCTCGCGCAGGATCGTGAGGGCGGCGTGGGCATCTAGCGTGACGTCCTTGTGGACGGCGTTGTTGCCCGCCTTCCGAAGGAAGTTGAGCTTGTCCACGATAGGCCGACCGGCCAGGGCCGTGAACTCATCAGCATTGATGAGGCCGGAGAGGTCGGTCTTGTAGGGGTCGGCGAGGCCGCGGGTGCCATAGACGAACTCAACGACTCGCTCGACGCAGCGGCGGGCGTAGAACCCGGCCGCGCGCGGGTCGGTGCGCAGGTACCCCTCGGCCTGCGCAGCATCCTCATACGCGGCCGGGAGCGCACGCTCCACCCAGTCCATGTTGCCTGCCATCAGCACCCTCTCCGGCGGCTCAACACTGAACCACCCCCTGTCATCCTGCCGGATTCACAGCTCCCCGCGGAACGCCCGGTACTGCAAGGACGCGAAGAGCTCGTCCTCCAGTGCCAGCGCCCGCTCGACACGTGCCCTCTGCGCTTCGATCTTCGCGACGGCGGCTGCGAACTCACGCTGCACATCGCGCGACGGAATAGAAATGGGGACGTGAGCGATCCGCTTTCCACTGATGGAAGGCTGACTCGACCGGACCGCGTACTGCGAAAGATCTGCCTGCCGCAATGCAGCGGCGAGCACGGCCATGGAAACGATGCTTTCGTCAAAAGATGCAATCAAGGCGTTATCCGTGACCCACGCAGGACCACTTGTGGCATGCACGGCACCGCATGCACCGACACGACCGACGACGAGCGTCGGAGCGCTGACCATGGCCTCATCGGTGTAGCCGATGACTCCGTTAGCCCCGTGCACGGGGACGTCCCCACCGCTTCTCGCCGCAGCCGGAAGGAAGTTCCCGCTCCGCCATCGCACGAATTCGCCCAGCGGAACAACAGAACCACCAGGGCGGTTACTGACGTCCAACCACACAGAGAATTCGAGAGCATCCAACGAATCCAGGTGCGCGCGCCGGAGCGAACGCTGAGCATCGGCCCGGTCCAGGATCTCAGCGATTCGCCGTTGCTCCACGAGAGCCGGCGGCTGAGGCACAGACAGCCTCAGAAAATCTTTTACAGAGGTCCGGCGCCGCCGCGGCACACTTCCGAAAGCAACCGAATCATAATGGCTCAGCATGACAGGCGAGGAGAGAAGTCTATAGAGGTATTTTTCATCCACCCCTTCTCGCGCCCTGAACGTGGGATAGAGAGGGCTGGCCACGCCACTGAAACCAAGAGTGTTCATCGCCAAGGCACCCGCCCATAGAAGATAGGGATTGAACGCGAAAGTGCCAGGCTCGACAATCTTATAATTCTCAATATTCTCAGTGGCGAGTCGCTTTTTAAAACGATCACTCTGAAGCATGAATCCGTTTTTCTCTGTCAGCGTTAGGACCGGCGCGTCCAGCACCCCCTCAAGACGCTTCGACACTTCAACAAGCAGGTCGCCTACGGTCATCACTGCAGCATCACCTTCAACTCGGCCGTTCCGGCCGAGATCTCAGCGTCGAACTGCTCGAGGTCCGCCAGGATCTCCTGTGGACTGCGGTGCTCGACCTCCTCGACCTCGATTTCTTTGTACCGGTTGATCGAGAGGTCGTAGCCCTGGTCGGCGATCTCCTTCTTGGGCACCAGAAAGGACTGCGCCGTGCGAGGACGGTCAGTCTCGGCACCGAGGTCCTCCCAGCGCCTGAGCACATCGGGAAGGTCATCAGCTTCGGTCGGAGTCCGCTTGTCGTCCAGGGAGTAGCCATCCGCACGCACATCGTAGAACCACACGGTCTCCGTGCCGCCGGAGTCGGTGCGGCGGAAGAAGAGGATCGCCGTCGAGACGCCGGCGTAGGGCTTGAACACCCCGGACGGCAGCTTCACGACGGCCTCCAGCTGCTGCTCCTCCACGAGTATCTTCCGGAGGTCCTTGTGAGCCTTGGTGGAACCGAAGAGCACTCCGTCCGGCACGATCACGGCCGCCCGGCCACCGGGCTGGAGCAACCGTAGGAACAAGGCCAGAAAGAGCAGCTCCGTCTTCTTCGTCTTCACCACGCGCTGCAGGTCAGAACTCACCCCCTCGGCATCGAGGGACCCCGCGAACGGCGGATTGGCGAGGATCAGGCTGTACATGCCAGCGTCGCCGTCGCTGGCGCCCTGGGCCAGGGAATCGCGGTAGGCGATGTCCGGCGCCTCCACGCCGTGCATCAGCATGTTCATGCTGGCGATGCGCAGCATGGTGTGGTCGAAGTCGTACCCGTGGAACATGCCGCGGTTGAAGTGCACGCGCGCGTTCATGTCGAAGAACATGTCCGGCTGAGCTTCACGCAGGTACTCGACTGCCCCCACGAGGAACCCGGCAGTCCCGCACGCCGGGTCGACGATGACGTCGTCAGGCGTGGGCGCCGTCATCCGCACCATGAGGTCGATGATGTGCCGCGGAGTGCGGAACTGCCCATTCACGCCCGCCGAGGCGATCTTGGAGAGCAGGTACTCGTAGAGGTCACCCGTGGTGTCCTGATCCGTGAGAGGCAGTTGGTCGATCAGATCCACCGCAGTGGAGAGCATGCGGGCGTTGGGGATGGTGAACCGGGCATCCCTCATGTGGTGCGCGTAGGTGGCGCCCTCCCCACCCACCTGCTGCCCGAGCTGTCGCAGGAACGGGAATACCTCGCGGTCCATGCGCGTGAACATGGTTTCCGAGGACTCGTTCTTCAGCTGCTGCCACCGCAAATGCTGGTGGTCAGGGTCAAAGACGGGATTGACGATCGGCATGCCGGTGCGGCGGGCCTTGTTCTCGGCCTGCGTCTGGGCGTCGTCCAGCCGGCGGAGGAACAGCAGGTAGGTGATCTGCTCGATCACCTCCAGCGGGTTACTGATGCCACCCGTCCAGAAGGCGTCCCAGACGCGGTCGACTTGGTTCTTGAGGGCTCCGATGATCACCGTCGAACTATACGCTCATCGCCAGCGCCGCGAAAGGCGATCATTCACAAAAGGCCATTGTGTGGTTTTATGCGGCATTTTATTCATCTTTTTAGGCGCTTCCGCGCGTCACCCACTCCCTCTATTGCAGCTTTTCGCTCTCGTTTCAAATCCCCCAAGTGAGATCTTTGACGAGCAAACGCCAGGAGCACCTCTCGGCTTGCTCTGACTCTCCTTACCCCGATTCGAGGATCCGAATAATTTGTAACTTGCAAGTCTATCCAAATGACCCTAACCGCGGTCTCAAAACCAACCCACACGAGGAAGAAGAGCGAAGCCGTCAATAGCACCCACAGGTAATATGGTCCACCAGAAGGATTCACCGACACTAGTGGGCTCAAAGAATACGCAATAGGAAGCAGCCCAATAGCGATCACTAAAAACATTCTACCAATTTTCGCCAGCAGACTATACCGCCAGTAGATCGAGAATGTCACCCTTGCCAGGTTTCTGTAAGCATCGAACCTCAGCTCGAGTAGCGCCGCCTCAATCTTCGCCCCCAAGGGTTCGTAAATTGAATTGCTGATGAATCTGCTTGATACATTATTAGTCTTTTCGCAATTTTCTTCGAATTTTTCAATACCGGCGAACGCGGCTAGCAGCCTTTCATCCCTTGGTGCAATTCGCCTACCGAGCCACTTCCCCATCAGTTTTGAAACCCCAAGCGTAGTAGCCAGGGCAGTCACTAGAGGGATCAAATTCTTAAAATCCGAAAAGTACTCTAGAAAACTCTTCCCCAGGCCATTACTGACGGAGGCCTGGGCATCGCTATTCAAGAGTATGAAAAATTCAAACACAAGGCACCCCGTCCATTGAAAAATGGCAAAATGAGAAACAATCAGAGTCGGGCATGCCTATCATGACCAACGATTTCGCAAGGATTCAGAATCCTCCCCCGCCCCCACCATCCTGTGCGAGGTTGCTGAAGCGACTGTAGTGCCCCTGGAACCCCACCACAATGGTCTTCGTGGGGCCGTTGCGGTGCTTGGCCACGATCAGGTCCGCCTCGCCGGCGCGCGGGGACTCCTTGTCGTACACGTCCTCGCGGTGGAGCAGGATCACCATGTCCGCGTCCTGCTCGATCGAGCCGGACTCGCGCAGGTCGGACACCTGCGGCCGCTTGTCCGTGCGCTGCTCGGACCCACGGTTCAACTGGCTCAACGCGATCACCGGCACGTCCAGCTCCTTGGCCAGCAGCTTCAGGGCGCGCGAGAACTCGGCCACCTCCTGCTGGCGGCTCTCCACCTTCTTGCCCGAGCTCATGAGCTGCAGGTAGTCCAGCACCACCATCTTGAGGTTGTTGCGCTGCTTGAGCCGGCGGCACTTCGCGCGGATCTCCATCATGGTCATGTTCGGGGAGTCGTCGATGAAGAACGGTGCCTCGTTCAGCCGCCCCACCGTCGCCGCGATCTTGGACCACTGGTCGTCCCGGATGGTGCCCTTGCGCAGGTCCTGCAGAGCGATCGTCGCCTCGGCGCTCAGCAGGCGCATCGCGATCTCGTTCTTCCCCATCTCGAGGCTGAAGAACACGGTGGCCATGTTGTGGTGGATCGCCGCGGCCCGCGCGAAGTCCAGCGCGAGCGTGGACTTGCCGACGGCGGGGCGCGCCGCGATCACGATCATCTGCCCGCCGTGCAGGCCCTGCGTCAGCTCGTCGAAGTCGTAGAAGTCCGTGGGCACGCCGGTCATGCCCTCGCCCTGGTTGCCCGCGGCCTCGATCTCGTCGACCGCGTGCTCCATGATCTCGGAGAGCTGGACGTAGTCCTCGGACTGGCGGTTCTCCGCCACCTTGTAGATCTCGGACTGGGCCTCGTTGACGATCTCCTCGACCTCGCCGTCGCCCTGGTATCCCAGCTGCGTGATCTTGGTGCCGGCGCCCACCAGGCGCCGCAGGATGGCCTTCTCGGCCACGATCGCCGCGTAGAAGTTGGCGTTGGCCGCCGTCGGGACGGACTGGATGAGCTCGTGGAGCACGGCGGGGCCGCCCACGCGGCTCAGCTCCTGGCGCTTGTTCAGCAGGTCCGCCACGGTGACGGCGTCGGCGGGCTCGCCGCGGCCGTAGAGGTCGATGATCGCCTCATAGATCATCTCGTGGCTGGGGCGGTAGAAGTCATGGCCGCGCAGCAGCTCCACCACGTCCGCGATCGCGTCCTTGGAGAGCATCATGCCGCCCAGCACCGAGCGCTCCGCCTCCAGGTCCTGGGGCGGGAGGAACCGCTCGGTGGAACGGCCGCCGTCGTAGGAGCCCGAGTCTCCGTAGTTGTCCGTCACTGCGGAGACTCCCTTCCCCGGCCCCCACGACGGCGGCCCCCATGGCCGGCGCGCGCCGGCCCCTGATCCTGCTGGTCCCCACGGTGAACCGCCGCACCCACCTGCGAGAGGCGGATGCGGCGGCCCCCGGCCGCGACGATCATGCAAGCGGATGCGCGCCTGGCTCGAGGGCCTGGGGCCAATACCCGCTCTCGCGTTGGGGATACTTCGGGACACTACGCGCGGTCAGGGGGCCGGGCAAGCACGTTGTCCACAGGCACTGTGGACAACGGGTGGATTCTGCGGCGTGTCGTGTGGACGCCCTGGGGACGGCGCTGTGGACAGCCCTGTGACGCCTCCCAGAATCGGCGCCTGACCTGGCGTTTTTCTATCCCCACGACTGTGGAGAAGAAAATTCTTCCGCTCCTGGAGAGCGCGGTGTCGACTTGACACAGGCCCCCCTTGCCCCCGTCTCTCCCCTCTGGCAACGGGGGTTGGCCCGCATTCCATCCACACCGTCCACATCTGTGGACAAACGCTGTGGACAAACCCGCCTGACCTGGGGAGAGCCAGCTTGACACCTCCTGTTAACCCGGAGGCACTGCGGCGCCGCGGCCTCACCCCCGCCGCGGGCTGAGCGCCGCCGGGCCGTGCTGCCGCACCATGTGGACCAGCGGTGCGACGGCGCTCATCCGATCCTGCGGCTCGAGCCCCTTCCCCAGCCGGGCCAGCTGCAGCTCGTACCAGGGCAGGGCCAGTGCCGGCCCGAGCTTGGAGTCCACGGCGGCGAGGCCGGTCTTCACGCGCGGCAGCTCCACCTCGATCTCCTGCCCCGCGATCGCCCGGGCGGCCAGTTCCGGCTCGATCACGAACGGCCGGGCCAGGCCAACGACGTCGGTCACCCCGTCCGCGAGCGCCGCCGCCATCGTCGCCGCGGAGCGGAATCCGCCGGTCAGCATGACGGGGACGTCGGTGACGTCCCGCAGGCGGCGGGCGTACCGCTCGAAGTACGTGCCGCCGTCGTTGTTCCCGCCCATCATGGCGGGGCTGGTGTAGGAGCCGCCGGAGACCTCGAGGAGGTCCAGGCCCAGCTCGCCCATGCGCTGGGCCACCCGCCGCGAGTCCTCCTCGGTGAGGCCGCCCTCGGAGAAGTCAGAGGAGTTGAGCTTGAGGCCGATCGGGAAGGCATCCCCGAGCTCCTCGCGCAGCGCGGCGTAGATCTCCACGAGGAAGCGCATGCGCCCCTCGAAGTCCCCGCCGTAGCGGTCCGTGCGGCGGTTGGCCTCGGGCGAGAGGAACTGGTTGACGAGGTAGCCGTGCGCACCGTGGATCTGCACGCCGGTGAAGCCCGCGGCCCGGGCGTGGGCGGCCGTGACGGCGAACCGCTCCACGATCCCGCGCACCTCCTGCGTCTCCAGGGCGCGGGGCATGCCGAAGAAGCGGCCCGCGGAGCCGCCGAGGGGCACCGCGCTCGGGGCGGCGGGCGTGCGCATCACGGACTTCGGCGCCTGCCGGCCGGGATGGTTGAGCTGCATCCACAGGTGCGCGCCGCCCTGAGTGCCGGCCTCGGCCCAGCGGTGCAGTGCGGCCGCGTGCCGGCCGTCCTCCACCGCCACGTTGCCTGGCTCGCCCAGGGCGTGCGCGTCCACCATCACGTTGCCCGTGATCAGCAGGCCCGCGCCGCCGCGCGCCCAGCGCCCGTAGACCCGCTCGTGGGCCACGGTGGGGGCGAGGTCCTTGCCCGCGAGCGCCTCGCTCATGGCGGACTTGGCGATGCGGTTCTTCAGCACGGCCCCGCTCGGCAGGGTCAGCGGGGCGCCGAGGCGGGCGCCGGCGGCGCGGGGATCAGTCGTGGGAGCGGAGTCGGGAGTGGGGGCAGGGGTCGCGTCGGTCATGCCCCCACCCTGGCACGCGGCACCCGCACCGGGCACCCGGCGACGACGGCGTCGGCCGGCCCGGGCGTTCCTCTCACACTCGGCGTAGCGTCGCCCCTGACGACCCGCCCGTCCGGGCGCCCGCCGACCCTCAGGAGTGCCGCGCATGAGCACAGCCCACGATCCCGCCCCCTTCGAGACGGAGCTGCAGCTGCGCTGGTCGGACCAGGACGCCTACGGCCACGTGAACAACGGACGGCTGGTCACGCTGGCGGAGGAGGCCCGGGTGCGCGCGCTGGCCGATTGGGCCGACCCCTTCACGCCGGGCAGCGGCGCGCTCGTGGTCCGAACGCTCCACCTCGAGTACCTGCGCCCCGTGCAGTACGCCCCCGCGCTGACGGCCCGGGTCTGGGTCTCGCGGATCGGCACCACCTCGTTCGTGCTGCAGCACGCGCTCATCCAGGACGGCGCCGTGGCCGTGACCGCCGAGGCCCTGATGGTGCATCTCACCGCGGACATGAGCGCCACCGCGCCGCTGTCCCCGACCCTGCGGGAGGCCTTCGAGGCGGTGCACCGCCCCGGGGTGAGCGCCGCGCAGGACCTCTGACGGGACGACGGCGCCGCATCGTCCGGGCGTGAACTGCTCCCGGACGGTGCGGCGCCGTCGTCGTGCCCGGGAGGGCCCTCAGGCGTCCGAGCCGGTGCCCGGATCCGTGGCGGACAGCGCGGGCGCGGCCGGCGCGGCGGCCGCCTCCTCGGCCACGGGCTCGAGGATGGGGTTCTCCGGCAGCTTCCGCACCTTCTTCGGGCGCCGCGAGCGCGCCGGGATGAGCGAGCGCATGTTCTCCAGCTTGCCGAAGCACAGCAGGCGGTCGCCCTCCTCGAGCACCTTGGAGTCGGCGGGGTTGGGGAACACGGACGTGCCGCGGTGCAGCGTGAGCACCTGGACGTCCTTGGCCAGCAGCCCCGAGTCCTCGATGCTCTCGCCCACCATCTCCGAGCCCGCGTGCACCGCGACCTCGGCCACCCCGTAGCCGCGGGAGACGGAGAGGCGCTGGCGCACGTCGATGTCCGGGAAGCCGGCCTGGTCCGCGATGTAGTCCACGATCGCGCCCGCCACGTCCAGCTCGGTGGCCGCCTCGATGCCCTGCAGGCCGGGCGAGGAGTTGACCTCCATGACCAGTGGCCCGTCCGTGCCCTCGAGCATGTCCACGCCGGCCACGCGCAGACCCATGATGTGGGCGGCGCGCAGGGCGGTCTCCTCGTACTCGGGCGTGAGCTCCACGCGCTCCACGGATCCCCCGCGGTGCACGTTGGAGCGGAACTCGTCCCCCTGGGCGCTGCGGCGCATGGCCGCCACCACGCGGTCCCCCACCACGAGCGCGCGGATGTCCTTGCCCTTGGACTCCTCCACGAACCGCTGGATGAGCACCTGCTGGTTCGTGCCGTGGAGCGTCTCGATGATCGCCTCGGCCACCTTCTTCGTGGGGGCCAGGATCACGCCGATGCCCTGCGTGCCCTCGAGCAGCTTGATGACCACGGGGGCGCCGCCCACCATGTCGATCGCGGACGACACCTCGCCACGGTTGCGCACGAACACCGTGGCCGGCATGGCGATCTGGTGGCGGGAGAGGATCTGCGTGGCACGCAGCTTGTCCCGCGAGTTCATGATGCCGGCGGCCGTGTTGGGCGTGTAGACGTCCATCTGCTCGAACTGGCGCACGACGGCGGTGCCGAAGTAGGTGACCGAGTTGCCGATGCGCGGCAGCACGGCGTCGTAGGAGGAGAGGGGACGGCCACGGAAGGTCAGGTCCGGCTCCTCCGTGGAGAGGTCGATGCCGAAGCGCAGCGTGTCCAGCACCTTCACGTCATGGCCGCGCTCGAGGGCGGCGGACTTGAGGCGCTGGGTGGAGTAGGCGCGCGGGGAACGGGAGAGGATCGCGAGCTTCATCGGGTGTTCCTGCGAAGATGGGTCACGTGACCGAATCTAAGCACACGCAGGTGTCCATCCCCGCAGGTGTCCACACCGGTCACGACGGCGGCGCAGACGCCCCCGGCGCCCGCGTCGGCTGGCGTGAGTGGGTGGGCCTGCCCGGGGCACAGACGCCATGGATCAAGGCGAAGATCGACACCGGCGCCCGCACCTCCGCGCTGCACGCCTTCGGCATCCGCCGGTTCGAGCGCGAGGGCGGCGACTGGGTCCGCTTCGAGGTGCACCCGTGGCAGACCTCCGCCGCGGACGCACGGGTGGTCGAGATGCCGATCGCCGACGTGCGCGCCGTCCGCTCCTCGAACGGGAACGTCCAGGACCGCATCGTCGTCGTCATGCCGCTCACGCTCCTGGGCCGCACCGTGCAGGCCGAGGTCACGCTGACCCACCGCGACGAGATGGGCTTCCGCATGCTCGTGGGCCGCACCACCCTCGCCGCCGCCGGGCTCCTGGTGGACCCGGCCGCCTCCTACCTGGGCGGCCAGCCGCCGCGCGGCGTGCGCCGCCGCAACCGGGGCGCGCTGTGAGCGCACCCGGCCGCCACGACGGCGACGCGCCCCTCGCGGAGCCCACCCGGGCCCCACGCGGCCGGCGGCGCACCCGCGAGTCCTTCCGCCTGGGCGAGGTGGAGGTGCGCCCCGGGCACCGCCGCGAGGTCTCCCTGCCGATCTCCCGCCTGGTCACCGGCGCCGAGGTCACCCTTCCCGTGCACGTGCTCCACGGCCGGCACGACGGCCCCACGGTGTGGGTGTCCGCCGCGATCCACGGGGACGAGGTGGTGGGCATCGAGGTCATCCGCCGCGTGCTGCAGCGCCTCTCCCCCGGCCGGATGCGCGGCACGCTGCTGGCCGTGCCGATCGTCAACGTGCTGGGCGTGATGGCCGGGGACCGCTACCTCCCGGACCGCCGGGACCTGAACCGCTCCTTCCCCGGCGCGGCCCGCGGCTCGCTCGCGGCCCGGATCGCTCACCTGATGATGACGCAGATCATCAGCCGCTGCGAGGTGGGGATCGACCTGCACACCGGCGCCGACCGCCGCTCCAACCTCCCGCAGATCCGCTGCGACCTGGAGGACCGGCGCACCCGGGAGCTCGCCGAGGCGTTCGGTGCGCCCGTGCTCTTCCACGCCAAGCTGCGCGACGGCTCGCTGCGCGCCGCCGCCCGGGAGACCGGCGCGCGCGTGCTCCTCTACGAGGCCGGCGAGGGCTGGCGCTTCGACGAGTACGCGATCGCCCCCGGCGTGGACGGCGTGCTGCGCGTGCTCACCGCGCTCGGCATGGTCGACGGCGGAGACGTGGGCGTGGCCCTGCCCCCGGCGGCGGCCGAGGACGCGGCCCAGGCGGCCGACGTCGTGGTGCCCCTCAGCGACGCCACCACCGACGTCCCCGAGGCCCTCGACGCGATGGGCGAGGACGCGGAGATCGTGCACGCCAGCGTCGTGGACGGCGAGCAGGACGCGCCCCTGACCGTGTGGCACTCCAGCTGGGTGCGGGCCCGCGCCGACGGCCTGCTGCACCTCGAGGTCACCCTGGGCCAGCAGGTGCGGGCCGGGGAGAGCATCGGCGCGCTCTACAACTCGTTCGGCCGGCGGCTCTCGGACGTGAAGGCGGAGCTGTCCGGCGTGGTGATCGGCCGCACCGAGGCCCCGCTCGTGCACCGCGGGGACGCGCTGGTGCACATCGGCGAGCTCGGCGGCCGGCCCGGCTCCACGTTCCCGACCCCCGACGGCGGCCGGCGCCTCCCCTCGCGCGTCGCCGAGGGCGACCCGGAGGCCGCACGGCGCTCCACCGAGGACGACGAGGGCTGACACCGTCCGGAGGTGCGGGCGTCTCGTCAGGATGGGGGGACGACGACGCCCCGGCCTGCTCGAGCGAGCGGACCGGGGCGGCGTCGGGGTGATCGGCGAGCCGATCGGTCAGAAGCGGATGATCACTTCTTGGAGGCCTTGGCGGCGACGACCTGCAGGTCGATCACGGCCACGACGTCCTCGTGCAGGCGCACGTGGGCCTGGTGGGTGCCCACGGACTTGATGTGGGCCGGCAGGGTCACGGTGCGCTTGTCGATGGAGCCGAGGCCGGCGGCCTCGACGGCCTCGGCCACGTCCGCGGCCTGGACGGCGCCGAACAGGCGGCCGCCCTCACCGGCGGTGCGCTCGAGCTTCACCGTGGCGCCCTGGAGCTTGGCGGCCAGGGCCTGCGCGTCCTCCAGGTTGGCCACGGCGCGCGCGGCGCGGGCGTTCTGCATGGACTCGACCTGCTTCTCCCCGCCCTTGGACCACACGGTGGCGACACCGCGCGGGAGCAGGTAGTTGCGGGCGTACCCGTTCTTGACCTCGACCACGTCACCGGAGGCGCCGAGACCGGCGACCTCCTGGGTCAGGATGAGCTTTGCCATCTGTCTTCCTTCCTCTGCTCGATCAGCCGCGGCCAGCGCCGGCGTAGGGCAGCAGGGCCACCTCACGGGCGTTCTTGACGGCCTGGGCGATCTTGCGCTGCTCCTGGACGGTCACGCCGGTCACGCGGCGAGCGCGGATCTTCCCGCGGTCCGAGATGAACTTGCGCAGCAGGGCCACGTCCTTGTAGTCGATCTCCGTGATCTTGGCGGCCTTGAGCGGGTTGGACTTGGGTTTGGGCTTGCGGAGTTCAGCCTTCGCCATCGTGGTGCTCCTCAATGTTCTCTGGAGCCCGCAGAACGGTTCTGCGGGATGGGATCACGCGGCGACCCGGAGGGGCCGCTGCCGCGTGAGAGGCGCCCCGGCGGTGCCGGGGTGCTCGGGGTGGTCCGCCGGGGGGCGGGCCTCCGGGCGCCGTGCGCCCGGACGGAAGTCGTCTCGGTGTCCTTCGGTCCCGTGGCGGGACGGCTCAGAACGGAGGCTCGTTGGAGGAGGGGGTGTCCCATCCTCCGCCGCCGCCGCTGCCGGCCCAGGGGTCCTGCGGAGCGGCGTTGGCGCCGCCCTGCTGACCGCCCCAGCCGCCGCCCTGCTGACCGCCGCTCTGCTGACCGCCGCCGAAGCCGCCGTCGTTGGAGCCGCCGCCGGCGTTGCCGCCGAAGCCGGAGCCGCCCTGCTGGGGACCGCCGAAGCCGCCGCCCTGCTGGCCGCCGCCGAACCCACCGCCGCCGCCGCGCTGAGAGCGCGTGACCTTGGCCGTGGCGTACTTCAGCGAGGGGCCGATCTCGTCCACGTCCAGCTCGTAGCTGGTGCGCTTGTTGCCCTCGCGGTCGTCGTACGTGCGCGCCTTGAGGCGGCCCTGGGCGACCACGCGAGTGCCCTTGGTGAGGGTCTCGGCCACGTTCTCGGCGGCCTCACGCCAGATCGACGCGCGGAGGAACAGGGTCTCCCCGTCCTTCCACTCGTTGGTCTGACGGTCGAACGTGCGCGGGGTGGACGCGATCGTGAAGTTCGCGACCGCCGCACCGTTCGGGGTGAAGCGCAGCTCGGGGTCGGCGGTGAGGTTGCCGACCACGGTGATGACGGTTTCTCCGGCCATGGTCACTCCTGGTGTTCGCGGGAACGGGCGGGTGGTCAGGACACCCGGACGAACGAGGTCACTCGGCGGTGACCTTCTGCTCCTCGGGACGGATGATCTTGGTGCGCAGGATCGTCTCGTTGATGTTCAGAAGGCGGTCCAGCTCCTGGGTGGCGGCCGGCTCCGAGTGGAAGTTGACGACCACGTAGATGGCCTCGGACTTCTTCTGGATCTCGTAGGCGGTCTTGCGACGGCCCCACACATCGACATTGTCGATGGTGCCGCCAGCGTTGGTGACGACCTCAAGGTACTTCTTGAGGGTCGGCTCCACGGTGCGCTCGTCGACCTCAGGGTCGATCAGCACCATCAGCTCATAAGCACGCATGCGAACCCACCTCCTCTGGGCTTGCGGCCACGGTCTCTCCGTGGCAGGAGGTTCTGTGCTTGTCCCCGCGTGGGTGTCCGCGCTCTTCGGCGGCACGCAGGGAACCAATCGAGTCTAGCAGGTGCCGGGCACCGATCAGCCGGGGGCCGATCGGCCGGGCACCGATCCGCCGGGCACCGATCAACCGGGCACCAATCAACCGGGCACCAATCAACTGGGGGCCGATCAGCTGGGCGCAGTACTGCCAGGTAACGCCGGGGGTTACTTGGCAGTACTGCGCCCAGCTGATGGGTGCTCCGCTCATGACTGCCCCGCACCTGACGACAGCGCTCCGACCGCGCCCATCTCATGCGTCTCCTGCTCATGCGTGGCCCCGCTGCCGAAGAAGCCGGGCCACCCGCTCCACGAAGCGCGGCCACTCCGCGGGGCCGAAGACCTCCTTGTCCACCCGCAGCACCTCGACGCCCGCATCCCGCAGCTCCTCGTCGCGGCGCATGTCCCGCCGGTACTGCGCGGCGTGGGTGAAGTGGTGCTCCCCCTCGTACTGGATCGCCAGGCGAGCGCGCTCGTAGAACAGGTCCACCGACGTGGACTGCAGGACCCGCCCCAGGGCGTCGCGCAGGAGCACCACCGGGGGATTCACCTCAGGCTCCGGCAGCCCTGCCTCGACGAGACGGAGCCGCAGTCGCGTCTCCTGCGGGGAGTCCGACCCCTCCCGGACCCGCTCGAGCACCTCTCTCATCACGCTCCACCGGCGCAGGCCGCGCCACTCCTCCGCGCCCTGCCACATCGCCGTGCGACTCGCCAGCGGGTGCCTCCATCCACTCGGCAGGCTGCCGCAGGGGCCGTCGGCCCGGCGCAGGAGCGAGTCCCCGGCCACCACCAGGTCCTCCACGGGCAGACCGCTCGCGGTGAGATCGGCCCACGTGCGGACCGGACTCGTCACGGAGTAGGCGTCGTCGTCCTGCCCCAGCGTGATGACATGCCGCTCCGGGTCCAGGCGCAGCCGGTGGCCGTGCGCGCCCTTCACCCGCGGCTGGGCTCCGGGCCGCACGCGTGCGAGGTGCGGCCGCACCTGGCCGCCATGAGGGAGCCAGATCCCCCACACGGCGGCAGCGGTGTTGTGACTGAGGACCAGGCTGCGGTCGCGCCGAGCATGCGCGATCGCGGTCTGCAGGGGGTCCGGTGGGGATCCCCGACGACGGCGCAGCCCTCGGCCGGCGGCCTCCAGGTCGCTCCGGCGCGCTCGGCTCGTCGTCAGACCTGCCGTCACCGCGCGGTCGACGGGGAACACGGACTCGGGCAGGGCGTCGAGAGGATCACTCACTCCCGCAGTGAAGCGCGGCGCAGCGCCTCGCCGGCATGCCCGCGGCCCATCTGTGCACAGGAATCCGGCCCGCGGAGCCGGTGCAGGAGCCGACGTCGAGGGCTCCAGGTCTCCCCACCGGCAGATCGGATGGCGGGATGCTCCGCCGAACGGACCGCCGAAGGGACCGCCCTACGGGTCGCTGGACGGGTGGCCGTACGGGTGGCTGGACGCACCGCCGGCCAGCCGCCCACTAGCTGGGCGCAGTACTGCCAAGCAACGCCGGGGGTTACCTGGCAGTACTGCGCCCAGCTGATGCCGCGCCGCGCTCACCTCGCCCGGACCACGCCGGCTCGCGCCCCGCCTCCCGCGCTCACCTCGCCCGGACCACGCCGGCTCGCGCCCCGCCTCCCGCTCACACCCCGCCCCAGGACTCCGTACCCGCCTCCCGCTCACACCCCGCCCCAGGACTCCGTACCCGCCTCCCGCTCACACCCCGCGGAAGAACTCCCGCATCGCCGCGCTCAGCCACGCGGGGTCCTGCGCGCCGCACATCTCCCGGGCGGAGTGCATGGAGAGCAGGCCGATGCCCACGTCCACCGTCCGCACGCCCAGGCGCGTGGCGGAGATGGGGCCGATCGTGGAGCCGCACGGCATGTCGTTGTTCGAGACGAACGTCTGGAACGGCACGCCCGCCGCCGCGCACCAGCGCGCGAACGCGGCCTCGCCCTCGGCGTCCGTGGCGTAGCGCTGGTTCGCGTTGATCTTCAGCAGCGGGCCGGCGTTGACGCGCGGGTGGTTCACGGGATCGTGGCGCTCGGCGTAGTTGGGGTGGACGAGGTGCCCCGCGTCCGCGGAGAGCAGCCACGAGCCCGCCCGCGAGCGCGCCCTCCCCTGGCCGCTCACGCCGAGCGCGTCCAGCACGCGGTCCATGACCTCCTCGAGCAGCGGCCCGCCCGCACCGGTGCGCGTGGCCGAGCCCACCTCCTCGTGGTCGAAGGCCGCCAGCACCGGCACGACGACGCCGCCCGCGCCCCCGGCGCCCTCCTCGCCTGAACCGGGGGCCAGGGCCTCCATGGCCGCCAGCCCGGCGTGCACCGAGGAGAGGTTGTCGAGGCGGCCGGAGGCGAAGAACTCGCCGTTGGCGCCGAACGCCCCCGGGGCCTGTGCGTCCGCGACCACCACGTCCACGCCGCGCACCTCCGCCACGTCCACGCCCGCCTGGGCCGCGAGCAGCTCGATCACGTTGCCGCCGAGCTGCACGGACGCGGTGTCCCCACCGGCGGCCGAGCCCACGGCCGCGACGATGGGCTGCGTGTGGCGCTGGCGCTGAAGGGCCAGGCCGTCCGAGTTCACGTCGCGGTCCAGGTGGACGGCCAGCTGGGGGATGCGGCCCACGGGCCCGGTGGCGGCCAGCACCTGGGTGCCGTCCGCGAGCACGAGCCGGCCGGCGAAGCGCAGCTCCCGGTCCAGCCACGAGTTCAGCAGTGGCCCGCCGTACACCTCGACGCCGGCCTGGACCCAGCCGTCAGCCGTCACGCTCATGTGCTGCGGCTTGAGCTTGAAGCCGGGGGAGTCGGTGTGGGCACCGAGCACGCGGAACGTCGGAACGTCGCCGACGCCCCGGCCCGCACGTCCAGCCGCACTCCCGTCCACACTCCCGTCCGCGCCCTCCGGCACGATCCAGGCGATCACGGCGCCGTCACGCACCACCACGTACCCGCCGGGGGCGGCCGGGAAGTCGGCGGCCTCGTCCAGGCGGGTGAAGCCCGCGGCCTCGAGCCGGCGGGCGGTCTCGGCGGCGGCGTGGAAGCTGGAGGGGGAGGCCTGCACGAACGCGGCCAGGTCCTGCAGGTGGGCGGAGAGCGCGGGGGTGTCCGGGGTCACGGTGGTCATGTCCCGACCGTACCGCGCACCCCGGACGCGGCACCCGCACCGGGCACCTGCCTGCACCTGCCTGCACCTGACGCCCGGCGGCGGGCGGCCCGCGCCCGCGGCCCGCGCCCCGGCACCCCGGCACCCCGGCACCCCGGCACCCGGCATCCCACGTCCGCGCCACGCCCACGCCCGCGCCCCGCCCCCGTAGCCTGGGCGCGTCGCCGTCGTCGAGCGAGGAGGAGACGCCGTGGAGATCCTGACCGCCGTGGCCGTGGGGGTGTTCCTCATGGTGGCCTGGACCGTGGGCGGCTGGCTGATCGTGCGCATGGGCTTCGCCCGGGACAGGGACGCCGCCCCACACCGCACCCCCGGCGCCCCCGCCGTGGACCCCGGCACCGACCCCAACGCGGCCTGGCGGGCGCAGATGAAGGCCGCGACCGCCGCCTCGGGCGCCGTGTGCGCGTGCCCTCAGCCGGCCGGAGCCGCCGACGGCCGCGGCGCGGGTGCCGGCGTCACCGGCGCCGACGTCGTCGAGCCCTCCCCCGACTGCCCGATCCACCGCTGGGACTTCGCCTGACCGGTGCCGACCGCGCCGGGTGTCCCGAACGCGCCGGCGAGCGGGTCGGCGTCGGGACCGGCGCCCTCGGACTGCTTCACCAGGTCCTCCTCCGGGTGCAGGATCTCCCGCACCACGCGGGCGCAGAGCCAGAGGACGGCGAGCATGTGGGCGAGGATCGCGGCCACGTACACGGAGTCGTCCATGGAGTGCTGCGGCATGGAGCCGGCGGCGGTCTTGGCCAGGTACATCCACACGGCGAAGAAGTGCAGGGCCTCCACGGTCTGCCACACCCAGAAGTCCCTCCAGCGCGGCAGGGCCAGCGCCATGAGCGGGATCAGCCAGATCACGAACTGCGGCGAGTACACCTTGTTCGTCAGCACGAACGCGGCCACCACGAGGAACGTCAGCTGCCCCAGGCGAGGGGTGTGCCGCGCGCGCACGCCGAGCACGAAGATCGCTGCGCAGCACACCGCGAACGCCCCGTAGGCCAACAGGGAGAGGGAGTCCGCCGGCACCCTCCCCCACCCGGCCTGGACGGCGACGACGTCCCACGCGTGCCACACGCTCGACAGGCCGGGGCCGCGCTCGCCGGAGAAGGTGAAGAACACGGACCACGCGTCGAAGTTGGCCACCATGAGGGGCACGTTGACGGCGGCCCACGCGAGCAGGGTGCCCGCCGTCGCCGTGAGGAACGGCGCCCAGCGGCGCGAGCGCACGGCCAGGATCAGCAGCGGCCCGAGGATGAGCAGCGGGTAGAGCTTCGTGGCGGCGCCGAGACCGAACAGCACACCCGCCCAGCCGGGCCGCCCGCGGGAGAACACCCACATGCCCCACGCCATCAGCGCCACGGCCCACAGGTCCCAGTTGATGGTGCCGGCCAGGATGATCCCGGGGGCCACGGCCACCATGAGCCCGTCCGTCCAGCGGCGGCCCGCGGTGCGCACGGTCAGCACGGCGACGGCGGCCCACAGCCCCGTGACGAACAGCAGGTTCACGATCCAGAACACGAGCGTGCCCTGCTCGGCGCCGAACGGGAGCCCCTGCGTGATCTGCGCGGTCACCGATCCCACGAGGGACATCAGCACGGGGTACTCGAAGGTGGACCCGGCCGCGAACGGCGCCCACGCGTTCTCCGCGAACCCCCGCCCGCCGTACAGCGCCGCCCAGTCCGAGTAGCACCCGGCGTAGTACACGTTGGGCGCGCCCCAGCCGTTCAACAGGCACGGCGCCTTCTGCAGAAGGCTCACGACGGCGGCCAGCGCCACCAGCAGCCCGGCGAGGGCCGCGGGCGAGGCCCAGGATCCGGTCCCCCGGCCGGGGCCGTTCGCGGCCAGGCCCCCGGGGAGGGCGAACCGGCCCGCCCCGCGCCCGATGCGCGCCGCCGAGGCCGCCGCGTGTGCGCCCTCAGCGGAACGCGCGGCGGCGCCACGGCCCTGCTCGGAGGCCTCCCGGGAGGGCCCGGAGAGGGCATGCGTGGGCGGCTCGTCAGGGGTGGCGGCGTGCGCCGGGGCCGGGCTCATGCTCCCATCCTAGGAAGCGCGGAGGACACCTCGCCGCGCCCCCGTGCCCCCGTGCGTCGTAAACTGGGGGCGCTGTTCCCCCGGGACAGTGCGCCCGCGCACCGCCGCGCGGGCCCCTCGTGCGCGCCCGCCGCGCCGAGCATCCATCCCGGATCCGCTGAGGAGAGAACCTGACCGTGGCCAAGAACCCCATCCGCGTCGCCATCGCCGGCGTGGGCAACTGCGCAACGTCCCTGATCCAGGGCGTGAAGTACTACCGCGACGCCGCGCCCACGGACGCCGTGCCCGGCCTGATGCACGTGCAGTTCGGGGACTACCACGTCTCCGACCTGGAGTTCGTGGCCGCGTTCGACGTGGACGCGAAGAAGGTGGGCCTGGACCTCTCCGAGGCGATCCTCGCCTCCGAGAACAACACCATCAAGATCGCCGACGTCCCCCACGCCGACGTCACCGTGCAGCGCGGCCCCACCTTGGACGGCCTCGGCAAGTACTACCGCGAGACCATCGAGGAGTCGGACGCGGAGCCCGTGGACGTCGCCCAGGCGCTCAAGGACGCGAAGGTGGACGTGCTCGTCTGCTACCTGCCCGTGGGCTCGCAGCAGGCGGCCGAGCACTACGCGCAGGCCGCGATCGACGCCGGCGTCGCCTTCGTCAACGCCCTGCCCGTGTTCATCGCCGGCACCCCCGCGTGGGCCGAGAAGTTCACCGCGGCCGGCGTGCCGATCGTGGGCGACGACATCAAGTCCCAGATCGGCGCCACCATCACCCACCGCGTGATGGCCAAGCTCTTCCAGGACCGCGGCGTGACCCTGGACCGCACGTACCAGCTCAACGTCGGCGGCAACATGGACTTCAAGAACATGCTCGAGCGCGAGCGCCTCGAGTCCAAGAAGATCTCCAAGACGCAGGCCGTCACCTCCAACACCACCGCGAAGCTCGCGGCGGACGACGTGCACATCGGTCCCTCCGACTACGTGGCCTGGCTCGACGACCGCAAGTGGGCCTTCGTGCGCCTCGAGGGACGCAACTTCGGCGACGCCCCCGTCAGCCTCGAGTACAAGCTCGAGGTGTGGGACTCCCCCAACTCGGCCGGCGTGATCATCGACGCCGTGCGCGCCGCGAAGATCGCCCTGGACCGCGGCACCGGCGGCCCGATCCTCTCGGCGTCCTCGTACTTCATGAAGTCCCCGCCGGTCCAGCACAACGACGACGAGGCCCGCGAGCTCGTCGAGGCGTTCATCCGCGGCGACATCGAGCGCTGACGGACCGCACGCCGCACTGGGCGCAGTACTGCCAGGCAACCCACCGGGTTGCCTGGCAGTACTGCGCCCAGCTCATCTGGGGGAGGCCCCGGTGACCCCGAGGCCTCCCCCCTCAGAAGAGCCCCGTCACCGTGCCGTCGTCGGCCACGTCCATGCGGTCGGCGGCCGGGGAGGCGGGCAGGCCCGGCATCGTCATGACGGCGCCGGTGAGCGCGACGACGAACCCGGCACCCGTCTTCGCGGAGAGCTCGCGCACGGACACGGTGAACCCCTCGGGCGCGTTCAGGAGCGTGGGGTCGTCCGAGAACGAATACTGCGTCTTGGCCATGCACACCGGCAGGCGGTCCAGTCCACGAGCACGCAGCTGCGCGACCTGCCGCCGGGCCACGGGGCTCAGCTCCGCTCCGGCGCCCCCGTACACGCGGCGGACGACGGCCTGGATCCGCTCCTCCACCTCCATCCCCTCGGTCCACAGCCCGGTCAGCGGCGGCGCGGGCTCGCCCGGGGCCGGCAGGTGCTCCCCCAGCAGGCGGGCCAGCTCGAGGGCGCCCTCGCCGCCGCCGCCCCACACGTCCGCGACGGCCACGGGCACGCCGTTCTCCACGCCCCACGCACGCAGCACGTCGAGCTCGGCGTCGTCGTCCTGCGTGAACCGGTTCACGGCGACGACGACGGGCACCCCGTACGCGCGCATGTTCCCGACGTGCCGCTCGAGGTTCGCCAGGCCGGCCCGCAGGGCGTCCACGTGCTCGGCGCGCACGTCGGCGAGGCCCCGGCCCGAGCGCTCGGCCGCCTCGGCGACGCCCGCCTTCACGTCCGGCAGCGCGATCCCGGCCTGCAGCTTGAGCGCGCGCACCGTGGCGACGACGACGGCGGCCGCGGGCGGGAACCCGCCGGCCACGGCCGTGATGTCCATGAACTTCTGTCCGCCGAGGTCCGCGCCGAACCCGGCCTCCGTGACCACGAGGTCTCCGAGCCGGCGGGCCGTGCGCGTGGCGATCACGGAGTTCGCCCCGTGGGCGATGTTCGCGAAGGGGCCGCCGTGCACGAGCGCGGGCGTGCCGCCGAGCGTCTGCACGAGGTTCGGCATGATCGCGTCCTTGAGCAGCACGGCCATGGCCCCCTGGGCACCGTTCGGGCCGATCTGGGAGGCGGTGACGGCCTCGCCGTCGTACGTGTAGCCCACCGTGATGCGGCCGAGGCGGGCCTTGAGGTCGGCCAGGTCCGCGGCGAGGCAGAAGACGGCCATGGTCTCGGTCGCCACGGTGATCTCGAAGCCGCCCTCGCGCGGCACGCCCTGCGTGCGGCCGCCCAGGCCCGTGACGACGTCGCGCAGCGTGCGGTCGTTCATGTCCAGGGCGCGCTTCAGGGCGATGGTCCGCGGATCGATGCCCAGCGCGTTGCCCTGCTGCACGTGGTTGTCCACGAGGGCGCAGAGCAGGTTGTGCGCGGAGGTGATGGCGTGGAAGTCGCCGGTGAAGTGCAGGTTGATGTCCTCCATGGGCACCACCTGCGCGCGGCCGCCGCCCGTGGCGCCGCCCTTGATGCCGAACACCGGCCCGAGGGAGGGCTCGCGGAGCGCGACGACGGTGCGGGCTCCGGCGACGGCGCCCGGCGCGTCCGGCTGCTGCGCCAGGAGGTTGAGGCCGTCGGCCAGGCCCACGGTGACGGTGGTCTTGCCCTCGCCGGCCGGGGTCGGGCTGATGCCGGTGACGAGCACGACGCGGCCGCGCTCGGGGGCGGTCAGCGCGTGGACGTCCACCTTGGCCATGTGCCGGCCGTAGGGGATGAGCAGGTCCTCGGCGATCCCGGCCTCGGCCGCGATCTCGGCGATCGGACGGATCGGATGGGCGGCGGCGATCTCGGCGTCGTTCATGGGGCCGATCCTGCCACCTGGCCCTCGCGGGCCGCCGCCCCTCAGCCCTCCGCGCCCTCCTGGGCCTCCGGCTGCTCCGCCCACCAGCGGCGCAGCTCGGCCTCGGCCACATCCGCCTCATGCGGGCCCTCGTCGAGGCGCCACTCGAGCAGGTGCCGGTAGGCCCGCCCGACCACGGGGCCGGGGCGGAGGCCGAGCAGCGCCATGATCTGCTCGCCGTCCAGGTCCGGACGGACGGCCGCCATCTCCTCCGCCTCGGAGATCTCGGCGATGCGCCGCTCGAGGTCGTCGTACGCGTGGGCCAGGGTCTCGGCCTTGCGGCGGTTGCGCGTGGTCACGTCAGAGCGGGTCAGCGCGTGGAGACGCGGCAGGAGGTCCCCGGCGTCGTGCACGTAGCGGCGCACGGCGGAGTCGGTCCACCCGGCGTCCCCGTACCCGTAGAAGCGCATGTGCAGCTCCACGAGGCGGGCCACGGCCTTGGTGGTGTCGTTGTCGAACTTCAGGGCGCGCAGCCGCTTGCGCACCAGCTTGGCGCCCACGTTCTCGTGGTGCCGGAACGTCACGGCGCCGCCCTTCTCGAAGCGGCGCGTGGCGGGCTTGCCGACGTCGTGCAGCAGCGCGGCGAGGCGCAGGACGACGTCGGGCCGCTCCGGGGAGTACTCCGCCTCCAGCTGGGCGGCCTGCTCGAGCACCGTGAGGGAGTGGTCGTAGACGTCCTTGTGGCGGTGGTGCTCGTCCGTCTCCAGCTTCAGGGCGGGCAGCTCGGGCAGCACGTGCTCGGCCAGGCCGGTGCGGACCAGCAGGTCCAGCCCGCGCCGCGGGTGGGCGCCGCACACGAGCTTCACGAGCTCCTCCCGCACGCGCTCGGCGGAGATGATCGCGATGCGCTCGGCCATGGCCGTCATCGCGGCCTCCACCTCGGGCGCCACCTCGAAGCCGAGCTGGGAGGCGAAGCGGGCGGCGCGCAGCATGCGCAGCGGGTCGTCCGAGAAGGAGTCCTCGGGGGTGCCGGGGGTGCGCAGCACGCCCGCGGCGAGGTCCCGCACGCCGCCGTGCGGGTCCACGAGAGCCATCTCGGGCAGGCGCAGGGCCATCGCGTTCACGGTGAAGTCGCGGCGGAAGAGGTCGTCCTCGAGGCTGTCCCCGAAGGCCACCTGCGGCTTGCGGCTCTCCGGGTCGTACTGCTCGGCGCGGTAGGTGGTCACCTCCAGCTGCCAGCCGCCCTTGCGGAAGCCGATCGTCCCGAACCGCCGGCCCACGTCCCACGTGGCGTCCGCCCAGCCGGCGCCCACGGCCTCGGCGGCGTCCGGGTCCGCGTCCGTGGTGAAGTCCAGGTCCCCCGAGTCCCGCCCCAGGAAGAGGTCGCGCACCGGGCCGCCCACGAGGGACAGCTCGTGCCCGGCGCCGGCGAACCTCTCCCCCAGCTCCACGACGACGGCGGGCAGGGAGGCGTCCGCGGGGAAGCCGGGGGGCAGTGCGAGGGAGTCGTGGCTCAGTTCCATGATGCCTACAAGGGTGCCAGACCCTCTCCGCCCCGGCTCCGCGCCCGCCGCGTTAGAGTTGTGGGCATGACCAGCCCCGATCCTTCTGCGCACCGGGGCGCCCCCCTGCCCTCCGCACTGGGGCTGCGACGACGTCGTCCCGAGCCCGTCCGAGCGGAGGTTCCCCCCGTCGTCGCGCCGCGGGCCCCCGGGGCGGCCGGACTGCCCACCGTCGAGGAGGTCTCCGCCGGCGGCATCGTGATCCGCGAGCACGAGGACGGCCTCGAGGTGGCCATCATCGCCCGGTACAACCGCGGCGGACGCCTCGAGTGGTGCCTGCCCAAGGGCCACCCCGAGGGCTCCGAGGACCACCGCCAGGCGGCCGTGCGCGAAGTCGAGGAGGAGACCGGGATCGCCGGGGACATCCTCGAGCCGCTGGGCTCCATCGACTACTGGTTCACCGTGTCCCGCCACCGCGTGCACAAGACCGTGCACCACTTCCTGCTGCGCGCGACCGGCGGCGAGCTGACCATCGAGAACGACCCGGACCACGAGGCCGTGGACGTGGCGTGGGTGCGCCTCGAGGACGTCGCGCGGCGCCTCTCCTTCGCCAACGAGCGCCGGATCGTGGACCTGGCGCGGCGGATCGTGGACCAGCACTTCCCCGCGGGCGGCGCCCGCGACCACCGCCCCTGAACCCCGGCCCCGAGCGCGGGGCCGCCTGAGAACGACGGGTGACCCCCATGAGCAGCAGACCCGCCCCGCGCCGCGCGCTGGAGACCGCCCCGGCCGCCACCCCCACCCAGGACGAGGTGACCGCCGAGGGGGCCGCGCAGACCGCCTCCCCCGGGGCGACGCCGTCGGCGGCCACCGAGGCCACGGCGCCCGCCGACGTCGTGCCGGAGGGCGAGCAGCGCGCCGCCCGCTCCACCGCGATCATGGCCGCGGGAACGCTCGTCTCCCGCGTGCTGGGCTTCGTGCGCACCATCCTGCTGGCGGTCGCGATCGGCTCGACCGCGCTCGTGGCGGACGTCTTCGAGTCCGCGAACACGATCCCCAACGTGATCTACATGCTGCTCGCGGGCGGCATCTTCAACGTGGTGCTCGTGCCCCAGCTGATCAAGCACGCGAAGGACGCCGACCGCGGCGCGGACTACACCTCGCGCCTCATGACCCTGGCGACCCTCGTGATGGCGGCGTTCACGGTGCTGCTGACTCTGGCCGCCGCGCCCCTCATGAGCACCCTCACCGCGGGCTGGTCCGAGCCGATGCTCGCGCTCGGCACGGTCCTGGCCGTCTGGACCCTGCCCCAGGTGTTCTTCTACGGGATGTACGCGATCGTGGGCCAGGTGCTCAACGCCCACGGGCGGTTCGGCGCGTACATGTGGGCGCCCGTGGTGAACAACGTGGTCGCGATCGCCACGATCGTCCTCTACCTCGTGATGTTCGGCCGCTACTCGGGCGGGGACCAGCTCGCGGAGTGGACCACCACGCAGACCATGGTGCTCGCCGGCGGCCACACCCTGGGCATCGTGGCGCAGGCGCTCATCCTGTTCCTGCCCCTGCGGAGACTCGGCCTGGGCCTGCGCCCCACGTTCGGCTGGAGGGGCATGGGCCTGCGCTCCACGGGCAGGCTCGCGGGCTGGACCCTGCTGACCATGCTGGTCGGCAACGTGGTCAACCTGCTGTGCACCCGCATCGTCACCGGCGCGACGGCGGCCCGCGCGGACGCCTCCGCCCGCATCCCCGGCACGGAGGGCTGGTCCGACGCCTTCGCGCAGGCCGCGGTGCCCGGGCTCCAGGCGTACAACGTGGGCATGCTGATCGCGATCCTGCCGCACTCGGTGTTCGTGATCTCCCTGGCCACCGTGCTCTTCAACCGGCTCACCCGCGCCGTGGGCAGGGGCGACGACGGGGCCGTCCGCGACTCCCTGCGCTCCGGCCTGCGGGCGTTCACGGTGCCGCTGCTCTTCGCCGTGGGCCTCTACGTGGTGCTCGCCGGGCCCCTGGGCCGCATCTTCGGCTCCTCCGCGGACACCGCGCTGGCCTCCGGCGTGGCGATCGGCCAGATCCTCCTCATCCTGGCCGCGGGCCTGCCGTTCCGCTCCGCGAGCTTCTACCTGCTGCGCAGCTTCTACGCGGCCGAGGACGCCCGGACGCCCATGGTCATCCAGGTGACCTCCGCCCTCGGGATGCTGGTGCTCGCGTACGCCGGCGCCTGGGTGCTCCCGGCCTGGTCGTTCGGCCACTGGGTGGCCGCCGTCGGCACGCTCTCCTACGTCTACCAGTTCGTGGTCGCCCACGCGCTGACGGTGCGGCGCATCGGCGACTACGGCCTGGCCTCCGTGGTGGCCGCGCACGCGCAGACCGGCCTGGCGGCCCTCGTGGCCGCGGTGCCGGGCGCGGCGGTGGTGTGGCTGCTCGGCGGCTACGACGGCGGCTACGCGTGGGAATCCATCCTGACGGCACTGCTCACCTGCGCACTGACAGGCGCCGTGATGGCCCCCGTCTACCTGATGGTGCTGCGCGCCCTGCGCTTCCCCGAGCTCGACGACGCGCTGCGGCCGATCGTCAGCCGCGTGCCGGCCCTGGGCCGCGTGCTCGGCTCCCGTTCCCCCTCCGCCCGCTGACCCCGCCCCCGACCCGCCGTGGCGGGCCCCGCCCCAGTATCATCGGGATTCGTCCCCGTCGTCAGGAGAAGACCCCGTGACCCAGCCCCTCGCCGTCGGTTCCGTCCTGGGCGGCCGCTACCGCATCACCGAGCACCTGGTCACGTCCGCGGACCAGAACCTCGTGTTCCTCGGCGCCGACCAGGTCCTCAACCGACGCGTCACCATCCTGGTGGCCTCAAGGGAGGACGCGGCCCAGGTGGCCACCTCCGCACGGGAGCTGGCCACGGGTGAGCGCCAGGACGACGTCCAGGTCCTGGACCTGGGGCTCAGCGAGGGGCGGACCTACCTGATCGCCGGCGGCGGGCCCGACCCGGACGTCCTGCTGGGCCTGGCGTACCCCCAGGAGGTGTTCGTCGAGCCGTTCCAGACCGACACCCTGGGCTCGGAGATCTTCGGCGAGGCGCGCCGGGGCGAGGCGCACCGCTACGAGGACGACGAGGACTACTACTCCGACCTCGACCGGCAGCTGCGCGCCGACGAGGAGCAGTCGCGGCGCCGCCCGGGCATCCTGAACCGCATCTCGGACCGCCTCACCGAACGGATCCGCCCCGCGGACGGCACCGCGGCCAAGGCCGCCGCGGCGGCCTCCGCCCTCGCCGCCGCCGACGCCGCCACGCGCGCCCGCGTCGAGGAGGTCAAGGCCCGAGAGGAGCGCGAGGCCTCGGAGCAGGCCGACGCGCAGCAGGCTGAGCCGAGGCCGCGGGACGAGCTCACGCAGGAACCCGATCCCACGGAGTCCGTCGCCGTCGTCCAGGCGGACGGCGCCACCGACGCCCCGACGGCGAACGAGGCCGCCGACGCCCCGACCGAGACGCAGGCGGACGCGTCCGAGACCCTCGAGGATGCCGCGGCCACGCCGTCCACGGAGACTCGCGCACCCGCTCCGACGCACCCCGAGGAGCCGTCAGCTGACACCGCGGCCTCCTGGCGGGCCGACGTCGCCGCGGCCACGGTGGCCGCCACCGGCGCCGAGCCGGCGCCGCGCACCCGTCCCGCGCCCCGCCGCGCGCTGCCCGCCTTCACGCCGCTGAGCACCACCCCGGGCACGGAGGGCGGGGAGACGCCCGCAGCGTCGTCCGGGGAGTCCCCCGACGCGTCCCGCGCCCCGCTGACCCCCATCGCTCCCCTGGCCCCCGACGCCCTGCCGCGCGCCGCGGAGGCGGCGGCGCGCCCCGCCGTCGCCCCCGTCCCCGACCACGTCCACGACGCCGAGGCCGGCTCCCGCGCCGAGGCCCCGGAGGGCTCGGGCGGACGGTCGAAGTGGCTGCTGCCCCTGCTGATCCTCCTGGGCCTGCTGGCCGCGGTGGCCCTGGGCTTCCTGCTGCTGAACCAGAACCTGCGCGCCGTGCCGGCGGCGGAGAGCTCCTCCGCCGCCGCACCCCCGGCGGCCTCGTCGTCCCCGGCCTCCTCCCCCGCGGAGACGGCCACCAGCCCGGCCGAGTCCGAGACGCAGTCCCCGGCCGAGTCCGCGGCCCCGGCGGCGAGCTCCCCCGCCGCGACCGGGGACGCGTCGTCGTCGGAGACGGCCCCCGCCGGGCGCCCCCGCGCCGCGGGCGTGGCCCGGTCCGTCCCGGACATGCCGAGCCTGGAGGACGCCCACGACGGCGAGCTGGGCAGCCTCGTGGACGGCGACACGTCCACGGCCTGGCAGAGCTACACCTACACGCGCCCCAACTTCGGCGGCTATGTGGCCTCGATGGACCTCGCGGTCGCCCTCGAGGAGCCGGCCCGGGTGAACCAGGTCGTGGTCGACCACGCCGGCGGCTCCGGCGGTGCGTTCACGGTGCTCCTGGCGGACTCCCCCGACGGGGAGAACGCCCGCGAGGTCGGCCAGGGGACCTTCGACGCCGACCGCGCCGTGGTCCCGGTGGAAGCCGACGACGCGGCGGCCGGCCACGTGATCCTCCGCATCACCTCCCTGCCCCGCCTGGAGGCCGGGGGCGGCGAGCGCCCGTACGGACTGCGCCTGACGGAGGTCACCGTCCGCTGAGCCGTGCCACGCGGGGCGTCGGGAACCACCCGGGGCGCCCGCGGGCGGAATACCCGGGGCGCGGCCGGCTGTTGTGCCGGGTGAGCGTCCGTCATCCCGACCCCACCTGGAGGAACCCCCGTGGCACCCACCGATCAGGACCCGAGCGTCCGCAACGTCGCCATCATCGGCTCCGGCCCGGCCGGCTACACCGCCGCGATCTACACCGCGCGCGCCCACCTGGAGCCCGTGCTGCTGGCCGGCTCAGTGACGGCCGGCGGCGAGCTGATGAACACCACCGAGGTGGAGAACTTCCCCGGCTTCCCGGAGGGCATCCAGGGCCCGGAGCTGATGGCCAACCTCGAAGCCCAGGCCCGCCGCTTCGAGACGGAGGTGCGCTACGACGACGTCGTGGAGGCCGACCTCACCGCCACCCCCAAGGTGCTCACCCTGGGCGACGGCACGCGGATCAGCGCCCATGCCGTCATCATGACGACCGGCTCCGCCTACCGCGAGCTGGGCGTGGAGGGCGAGAAGCGCCTCTCCGGTCACGGTGTGAGCTGGTGCGCCACGTGCGACGGCTTCTTCTTCCGCGACCAGCACATCGCCGTGGTGGGCGGCGGCGACTCCGCGATGGAGGAGGCCCTCTTCCTCACCAAGTTCGCCTCCAAGGTCACCGTCCTGGTCCGGAAGGACTCGCTGCGGGCCTCGAAGATCATGGCGCGCCGTGCCGAGGAGAACGAGAAGATCGAGTTCCGCTGGAACACCGAGGTCGTCGAACTCGTGGGCGCGGACAAGCTCGAGTCGGTGCGCCTGCGGGACACCGCGACCGGCGAGGAGTCGACCCTGGACGTCACCGGCCTGTTCGTGGCGATCGGCCACGATCCGCGCACCGACCTGGTGCAGGGCCAGCTCGAGCTCACCGAGCACGGCACGATCCGCATCGACCACCCGTCCTCCCGCACGTCGGTGCCCGGCGTCTTCGCGGCCGGCGACGTCACCGATCACAGCTACCGCCAGGCCATCACCGCGGCCGGCTCCGGCTGCGTGGCCGCCCAGGACGTCGAGCACTACCTGGCCACCGTCGCGGGCGTGGAGGAGGCCGCCCCGGCCGAGCCGGCCTCCGACAGCGTGCCGGCATGACCGTCTGACGTTTGACCCGTGAGATCTGCGGGACTGCGTCACCCTCGTACCAAAGAACGACCCTGAACCCGTCTCGAACCGACAACCAGGAGGCTCCCATGAGCACCATCACCGTCACCGATGCCGACTTCCAGCAGAAGGTCCTCGACTCCGAGCTCCCCGTCCTCGTGGACTTCTGGGCGGAGTGGTGCGGCCCGTGCCGCATGCTCGGCCCCGTCCTCGAGGAGATGTCCGACGACTACGAGGGCAAGGTCATCATCGCCAAGGTGAACGTGGACGAGAACCCGGCCGCGGCCGCCCAGTACGGCGTGACCTCGATCCCGCTGGTCCTCGGATTCCAGGGCGGCCAGAAGGTCGCCGAGTCCGTGGGCGCCAAGCCCAAGGCGGCGCTGGAGAAGGAGTTCTCCGCGCTGCTGGGCTGACCAGTCCCCCGGATTCCCACAGCAGGGCCCCCTCCAGACGGAGGGGGCCCTGCTGTGTCCGCGGACGCGGACCGATGCGCGGTGTGCGGTGTGCGGGGTCAGCGGTGTGCGGGGTCAGCGGTGTGCGGGGTCAGCGGGAGGTGTCTCCCTGGATGACGTCCATGATCCGGTTCAGATCGTCCACCGAGGCGAAGTCGATCGCGATCCGGCCCTTCCGCGCGCCCAGCGTGATCTTCACGTTCGTGTCGAGCCGCGAGGTCAGCGCCGTGGCGAAGTGGTCCAGCCGCTCGTGGTGGGCGCTCTCCCCTCGCGTGCGTCGCGCTGCGGGGCCGGGGCGAACCGTGCCCTGGAGCTGGGTGACAGCCTCCTCGGTGGCACGCACAGAGAGCCCGTCGGCCACGATCCGCTGAGCGAGGCGCTCCATCTCCGCCGGATCGGTGAGGCCCAGCAGAGCGCGGGCGTGGCCCGCGGAGAGTGCTCCCGCGGCCACCCGACGCTGCACCAGGGGAGGCAGGCGAAGCAGGCGCATGGTGTTCGAGATCTGCGGCCGGGAGCGGCCGATCCGCTGCGAGAGCTCGTCCTGGGTGCAGGCGAAGTCCTCCATGAGCTGCTGATACGCGGCAGCTTCTTCGAGAGGATTCAGCTGGGATCGGTGGAGGTTCTCGAGGAGCGCGTCTCGCAGCAGGTCCTGATCCGGGGTGTGCCGGACGATGGCGGGAATGGTCTCGAGCCCGGCCAGCTGGGTGGCCCGCCAGCGGCGCTCACCCATGATGAGCTCGTACGGCACGGCTCCGGAGACCTCACGGACCACCACCGGCTGCAGCACGCCCACCTCGCGGATGGAGGTGACGAGCTCCGCCATGTGCTCCTCGTCGAACACCTCACGCGGCTGCCGCGGGTTCGGCTGGATGTCCCCCACGGGGATCTCCCGCAGCACGGCGATGCTCGTGGGGACGGTGCCCTCGCTCTGCGGTGCAGGACGGGCGGCAGTGGCGCGCCCGGCGGCTGGAGCGGTCGTCTCAGGCTGAGCGGGCGGAGCTTCCGTGGTCGTGGCGCCCGTCGCTCCGGCATCGGCCGGCTTCGTTCCGGTGTCCGCTCGTCCGGGCCTCTTCTTCGCCGGGGCCTTCACCGTGGGCATGACCGGCCGGCCGCCCCGCGGGGCCTGTCGAGAGACAGGCTCATCGGAGGGCGCCGCTGGGGTGTTCTCGACGGCGGCGGATGCCTCTCCCGAAGACTCGGGCTCGGCGGGAGAGGAGAAGAAGACGTCCACGGGGCGCGGTCCTGCGGCTCCCCCGCTCTTCTGTGCGGTGCCGGCCTTGGACTGCGGAGCATCGTCCGTGGAAGGGGCGGCCTTCGTCTTGCCCCCAGTGCCGGCTTCGCGGTCTGCCTTGTCCGCAGGGCGCGACGTCCGAGCGTTCTTCGTCTTCGGCGTGGCGGCCGAGGCGTCCTTGCCGGCCTTCATGTCGCGCGCCTGCTCGACGGGAGCCAGAGTGGCCTCCTCCCCCGCCTCGGTCTGCTCGATCTCCGGCTCGGCGGTGCTCTGGATCAATGCTCCAAGGCCTCGGCCGAGGCCTCCGCGGCGGCTGGTCTTCACGGGTCCTCCTGGCGAGTGGGGTGGTCGAGGTCAGTCTATGCGCGGCTCTCGCTCTCGGTTGCTCCCTGTTCCTTTCTGCCGCAGCCGCGTTGCGGCAGGAACGACGCCAGCGAGGACGGCCGTCATGGGGTGGCATGTTCCCCGGCGGCTCTGAGGGTCTGTCGTTTCACGTGAAACATCCGCGCGCCCTGAGGCAGTCGTCTCATGGTTGTCAGTTATCAAGGTTCGCACTGACCCGACAGGTGTGCGCTCACGAGGCCCTGTCCCATCCGAAACCGCCTCGCAATCGTGTGGTCAGAGCGGCGGCGTTTCACGTGAAACACCACCCACACCCTTCGACCGCAGGGGAGATTCAGAACTCCGGGGCTATCGACGTACACGCTCGGCTGAGGCCCCGCTCCCGTACAGAGACTCGCTCCAACAAGCAGAAGCGCCTGTATCGGAGTCCTTCAGATGTGCTTCGGCCGCTGAGGTCCAGATGTGCCGATGCGGCCCTCAGCTGACGGCCTTACAACCCGCGCCAAGTATTCAGTGCCCAGTGACCAGTGCCTAGTGCCCAGTGCCCAACTTCGAACATGGCACATGACTCCCCGCTCCCGCAATTGACGGCCGCGCCGATGACCTACGCCGTAGAGAAGTCCGATCCCGTCCATCTACGGGGATCCACTCCGCCCTAGGTGCCGAGACGAAACGCTCCACGTTTCACGTGAAACATGTGAGGCCAGCTGTATCACGGATGCGGTCGTCAGGCAGTTGTTCCGACTCTTGGGCTACGGGCGGACGCGCGCATGGACAACCACCGGCACGTGCCGATGCCTCCGCCTCTCGCGGCCCGACGCTAGCGCCCACCTATGCGCCCGGGAGAGGAGGGCTGCCTTCTGCGGAGTGTCTTATCCGGAAGACCACTTCAGGGCGCACCCTTCCACCTGCGTCAGGCCCAGAGGGAGAGCAGAGACTTCACTCAAGGTTCGCCGGATGATCCTCAAATGCATCTCTCAAGGATGGCGATCAGGGTACTCGGAAGTGCTTCAGAACCACGGGCCACAGAGTGCGCGAGGTCGAATCGCCCCCTGTTTCACGTGAAACACGGCTGAGGCAGCTGGGCGTCGCCTTCGCTCACCCGTTGCGTGCGTCCTTCTCCGTCCCCGCTCACGCCGGGGCCGCAGGTGAACTAGACGGTGCAGGTGTCCTTCCCGATGGGAGAGCGGTCCGTCCAGAAGCGAGGTGCCACCCGGCCAGCACCGCTCTCCCAGAACGGCGCAGCACCCGCCGGCACGGCTCCGTGTATACAGTTCCCGGCTCAGCCATTGAGCGCTCGCCTTTCTCGGCGAGAGGAGTCCGAGGGAAATCACATCCCTTCTGCCTCTGAATTCGCCACGGGAAACAGCGGGGACAAGGAGTGCAGGGGGCCCGTGCTCGGAGGATGCCCGAGCATCTCAGCCGCATTCCACCGTTCACTTCGTCCCTCAGACCGCAGCTGGCAGCTCGCAATCCACAGACCGGTGCCTCGTGCCCACCGCGATGTCCACAAGCGGGAGAGTCACAAGAGGCCCCGTTATCCACACGGAGGTCTTTCATAGACAGCGATTGACCTGTGTGCCAGCAGACTGCTGTCTTCGTTGTCCACAGGAGTTCTCCACATATCAACAGCGGATCCTCCTCCTGCTCCCCGGGGCTCCACGGTCATCTACGCTCCCTTATCCCCTGCGCGGTCGCCTGGGATCGACCCGCGGCTGCTGGGGGAATGGGGAAGTGGCGAGCGGGGTCTCCGCGGGGATGGCGCGCCCAGCACCGCTCGTATGCACTGAGGTCCGTCGCACGCTTGGACCCCGTCGCTGTCCGCACAGAGGCGGCACCGCCCGGGGGAGAGGCCCCGACGCCGGCGCCGACTGCTCGTTGCAGAGTGGCCCATGCCTGGGGAGGCGTCCCGCGCCAGATAGGCACGCCTCGAACACGCCGCCGCCCCGGGCCCGCGGCCCCGACCGGCACCCACCGGCCCGGGCCCGCCCAGTCCCCTCCCGCGGAGGGTCGACCATCGAGGATACCTCACGCGCGGTTTCACGTGAAACGGCGGCGCCCGCAGGCGCCGCCGTTGCTCCTCCTGCCGTGCACGATCCCGGCGAACATCAATTCATCGCGTTCGATGTCACGCGGGCCGACCCGTCACAGAGGCGTCGGAGCACCTCGCCCGGCGATCTCGACCGCCGCCTCCCGATACGCCACCGCACCGGCAGACGTCGGGTCGTACGTGAGCACCGTCTGCTGATAGCTCGGGGCCTCGGAGATGCGCACGTTGCGGGGGATGGCGGTCTGGAGCAGCTGCTGGGGGAAGTGGGCCCGGACCTCTTCGGCGACCTGGACCGCCAGGTTGGTCCGCGCGTCGAACATCGTGAGGAGGATGGTCGTGACCTGCAGCCTGCTGTTCAGGTGCTTCTGGATCATCTGCACGTTCTTCAGCAGCTGCGAGAGGCCCTCCAGGGCGTAGTACTCGGCCTGGATGGGGATGAGCACCTCCTCGGCGGCCACGAACGCGTTCACGGTCAATAGGCCCAGCGAGGGCGGGCAGTCGATGAACACGTAGTCCAGCCGCTCCTGGCCCTGCTCGGCGCGCCATGCCACGTAGCGCTCGAAGGCACGGGAGAGGCGCTGCTCGCGGGCCACGAGGGAGACCAGCTCGATCTCGGCGCCGGCGAGCTCGATGGTCGCGGGGACCACCTGCAGCCCGTCGACGTCGGGCGCGTCCTGCACGACGTCCTGGATCTCCATCTCGTCGAGCAGCACGTCATACACGGAGGGGACGTCCCCGGCATGGGGGATGTTCAGCGCGGTCGACGCATTGCCCTGCGGGTCGATGTCGATCACCAGCACGCGCATCCCGGCCCGCGCCAGGGCGGCGGCCAGGTTCACCGTGGTGGTCGTCTTGCCGACGCCACCCTTCTGGTTGGACGTGGTGATCACCCGCGTCCGCTCCGGGCGCGCCAGCCGGCGCGCCTTCGGACGGGCGGCCTCCTCAGCGCCCGACTTCTCGGGGGGCCGTCCGGACCACTTCTGGCGCAGGGCCTTCCAGGCCCCACCCCGGCTCTCCTGCTCCTGCGCCATGCGGCTCTTCCTTCCGTGAGGCGGGTACGACGTCGTCGACGGGGATCCGCGCCGGCCCCTCCCGGGGGAGGGGAGCGTCAGCGGGGGCGTCGGGCGGCCACGCGCACCACCGTGGTGGTCTCGGGGAGCAGCCCCTCGCCCAGCGTGAGGATCTCCGGTTCAGCTCCACCATACGTGCGGAGCACTTTCCGGGCCGCGCGGATCTCCTCGGGCGCGGAGCGTCCCTTGATGGCCAGCAGCTCGCCCTCCCCGCGCAGCAGGGGCATGGTCAGGGGCAAAAGGTTCTTCATGGCTGTCACAGCGCGCGCGGTCACGACGTCGGCGCTGACCTCGCCCACCACCTGCTCCGCACGGGCACGGACCACGTCCACGTTCTCCAGGCCCAGGTCCTCGACCACCATGTCCAGCCACTCGACACGCCGCTCGAGGGGCTCGATGAGCACGAACCGGCAGTCCGGGCGAGCCAGCGCGAGGCAGAGCCCGGGCAGCCCGGCGCCCGAGCCGACGTCGGCCACATGCGCGTCCCGGGGCAGCAGCTCCGCGACGACGGCGCAGTTGAGCACGTGCCGCTCCCACAGACGCGGCGCCTCGCGCGGGCCGATCAGGCCCCACTCGATGCCGGTGTCCGCGAGGTGGGCCACGTAGCGCTCCGCGAGGGGCAGAGCGTCCCCGAACAGCTGACGGGCGGGCCCGGCCAGCTCGGCGGTGAGCGGCGGGGCCGGCTGGCCCTCGGGCGCGGGTCGTTCCCCGCGCTCACCCGGGCGCAGCCCGGGCCGCTCCTCGTAGGACGGCGTCGGCGACTCAGGCATCGGCGGACACGACGACGTGGCGCCCAGCGCCCTCGCCGTCCGACTCGGAGGTCAGGGCCGCCTCGGCCACCACGTCGTGCACGATCTTGCGCTCGTAGGCGCCCATGGGCTCCAGGCGCACCGGGCCCTCGCCGTCACGCACGCGCGCGACGGCGTCGGCGGCCAGCGCGCGCACCTCGGCGTCCCGGCGCCGACGGTGCCCGCAGATGTCCAGGATGAGGCGGGAGCGGTGCCCCGTGGACGTCAGCACGGCCAGGCGCGCCAGCTCCTGCAGCGCCTCGAGGGCGCGGCCGTCCTGGCCCACCAGGGCCGCCAGGCGCTCGTCGTCCTCCTCGGACACCACGGAGACGTAGGTCCGGCCGTCGCGCACCTCGATGTCGATGTCCCCGTCGAGGTCGGCGATGTCCAGCAGCTCCTCGATGTAGTCGGCCGCCACCTCGCCCTCCTCCTCGAGGCGGCGCAGGCCGTCCTCCTCGGGTGCCTCGTCCGCGCCGGGAGCGGCGCCGTCGTCGGGCACTGCACCTCCCTCCGGAAGGCGGACGTCCTCCTCGACGGCGGGATCCTGTGCGGGCACGGTCACTTCCTCCTCCGGTTCTTGCGCTGCGGCTGCACGCGCTGACCCGGGCGGAGCGGCTCACCGTTGAGCACGGTGCCGGCGGACGCACCCGAGGTGTGCGCGGAGGACGAGGCGGCCGGGGCCTCGGTGACCTTCTTGCCGACGGGGGGCAGGCCCTTGGCGGCGCGGCGCTCGTTGAGCTCCTGCTCGGCGATCGAGCCGGGGGTGGGGTTGTTGCGGATGATCCACCACTGCTGGCCCACGGCCCAGAAGTTGGAGTACGTCCAGTAGAGGAGCACGCCGATGGGGAAGTTGATGCCGCCGATGCCGAAGATCAGGGGCATCGCATAGAGCATGATCTGCTGCGTCTGGGCCATGGGGCCGGTCAGCGCGGTCTGGCTCATGTTCTTGGACATGAGCATCTTCTGCATGTAGAACATGGAGCCGCTCATGAGCAGGATGAGGACCAGCGCCACGATGAGCACGGGCAGGCCGCCGTCGTGGCCGAACGAGCGCATGAAGGTGTCCGACATGCGGGCGCCGAAGATCGTGGAGCCCTCGAAGGAGCGGATCTGGTCCGCGGAGAGCGCGTCCATGCCCTGGCCCTGCTCGGCGGCGGTCCGCGCGCCGATGAGCACCTGGTAGAGGGCGAAGAAGAACGGCATCTGCACGAGCAGCGGGAGGCACGCGGCGAACGGGTTCGCCTTGTGCTCCTTCATGAGGGCCTGCTGCTCGAGCGCCATGGCCTGGCGGGAGAGCTGGTCCTTCTTGCCCTTGTACTTGGCCTGCAGCTTCTGCAGCTCGGGCTGGATGGCCTGCATGGAGCGCTGGGCGTTGATCTGCTTGACGAACAGCGGGATCAGCAGGGTGCGGATCAGCACCACCAGCAGGAGGATGGACAGCGCCCACGTCCAGCCGGAGTCGGAGGGCATGCCCACCGTCTCCAGCAGGGTGTGGAACGCCCCGAGGATCCAGGACATGAGCCAGCGGAACGGGGCGAGGATGGCTTCGAACATGGGGGTCAATCCTCCGGCTGAGGGTCGGGTGGGACGGGAGGGTGGTTCAGGGAGATGATCCGGGGCTGCCGGCCCGGCGGCCACACGCGTCGGCCTGGCGGCACAGGGTCCACCCCGCCGTCCGCCCACGGGTGGCAGCTGGCGATCCGACGAGCGGTGAGCAGAGTCCCCTTCGCGGCCCCGTGCACGTGGACGGCCTCGAGGCCGTAGGCGGAGCAGCTGGGGAAGTACCGGCACACCTGCCCGTACAGGGGCGAGACGGCGAACCGCCAGGCCATGATGACCCACGCGAACAGCGTGGAGGGCAGGGCGCGGAGGGGTCCCCATTCCCGCGCGGGCTCGCGCACCGTGAACGGTGAGGAGGCGGTGGCCATCAGGCCTCCTTCGCGAGGGGCGGCGGCGGGGGGAGGGGAGAGGGGTCCGCGGTCAGGCCGCGGGTGCGCAGCGCCTTGGCGAGGGCGCTGCTCACGTCTCGGCGCAGCGTGGCGTGGTCTGCGTCGGCCGCGGCGGGCAGGGCCCGCACCTGGACGAGCACGGGCAGCCCCCGAAGGGCCGGGGTCTCGAACTCGTGGCGGACGATGTCCCGCAGGCGGCGCTTGACGCGGTTGCGGACGACCGCGTTCCCCACGGACTTGGAGACGACGAACCCGGCCCGCGGTCGCTGAGGCGTGCTCAGCGTCGAGGGCCGGGTCGGCGCAGGGTCCAGGGCGAGGGACACCACGACGCTCCGACGGCCGACCCGGGTGCCGGTGCGGCCGATGTGGCGGAACTCCGCGGGGGTCCGGACGCGCCGGTCTCGGGGCAGCACGGCGCGCGTCAGCCCTGGAGGCGCCTGATCAGGCGGACAGCTCCGCGCGGTTCTTGCCGCGGCGGGCGGAGAGGATGGCGCGGCCGGCGCGGGTGCGCATGCGGGCGCGGAAGCCGTGCTTGCGGGCGCGGCGGCGGTTGTTGGGCTGGAAGGTGCGCTTGCTCACTGTGATCACTCCACGACGTGTTGTGTGTGCCTGCGACCGCCGACCTGAACAGGTGAACCAGGGGGATGGACCGGTGAGGCTCTGACATGAAATCCCCGGCGGGCACGATGGATCGACAGCCCGGGGGACCAGGCAACTCTAGTTCCCACG